>NZ_SPPA01000003.1:0-148072 GCF_004569585.1 Muribacter muris
TTAATTCACCATTGCCATATTTTAGAAACGGGTAATGAATCTTATCGATTTAAACATCGTAATTAAGAAATAATAAAAGTGGATCACTTTTAAAGGATCTTTGTGGTTCAATTTTGGAAGATCATTGACACCCCCCCCAAGCCTCAATGATTATTACGATTGCAAATGAATTAGGGGTTAGCCTTAACTATTTGCTTACTGGTGAATTAGACGAACAATTGCCACAACAAGAACATCAGCGAGTAGTTATCGCTGCGGCTCAAGATAAGGAGGTAAATAGACAAAACGATGATATGGCATTCATTAGCAAAAAACGTTTGATTACAGCCATAGAAACGTTAGAAGAAATTTTAGAAATAAGGCAAAGGGTGATGACTTCGGAGAACAAAGCCCAAATGGTGTGGATTATCTATGGACTGCTTTCCGAAGATGAAACCGATGATAAAGAAAATAATAATACTTTCATTGTTCAACTTGCAGAAAAATTAGTAGCGTAACTTATGGATAAACAAGCATTTTTAAATTTAATTGATGATAGTTCTAGCCCTAAAGGGCAAAAGCCTAACCAGCATCCCTCTCAAATTATAAACTATGTTGAAGGTAACGTTATTGGGATTCAGAATAACATTTATCATACAGACATAGATACGAACGAGAATCTAACAGAAGATAATAAACGAGAAATTAGGGCTATGATTGATAAATTTGAAAAGCAGAACAGGCAAAGAGGGGGACAATCGGCAAATGATGACTAAAATTGGTTTAAAACCCTTTTAAAACCTACCCAAGTTATGCAAAAAGTTTCGCAAAAATAGCCCATTTTCAACCATTTTTGCCCATTTTGCTTTTTGCATAACATTCAAAACCAAAAATGCGGAGAGCCTTGCAATTCCTAGCTTCTCCGCATTTTTTTCGCACCAAATTATTTCTTCTTTAGTTATGCAAAAAGAATCAGTACCCCATAAAAAGTCAAACTGCTGATGCTAGTTTTCATTTTGTTGAGGCTGAAGATGAACAATTAGCTGCTTTTCGTGCTGTAGGGTATATTGCTCAACAGTTGTATTTAGGATATGGAAAAAGCGTGAACTTTACGATTGAGAAAATTGAGTGCGTGAAAAAATGAATTCAATGAAAGTGCTAATGGGCATTCTGACTGCTAGTATTTCTGTTATCGCTATAGTTGCTATAGCATTTACCGTTAGGACTTTCTCTTCCCCTGCTCAGACAGGGGAAGAGCTATTTAAGCAAGCGCAACAGATAACACGTGATGCAGAAAAGTTAGTTATTGAGGCTATAAGTAATCCAGAAGTTAAGTTTAGTGACGTAGAAAAGCAATTTAAAAAGAGTTTTAGTCTGTATAAAGATGCTTTTTCACGAGGGTATTTGCCAGCAGAGAGAAAGTTGTTACAGCTGAAAATGCGCTAGCTTTCCAGTATCGATATACCTTCAAAGAATGCTCTAAGGCAAGGCGTTTATATAATGAGGTTATTGCACAGGATGCTTATTTGAGAGAAAAAGCAAAAGCTTTAGATGATTAGCTGATTGGTATCTTTATGGTTTCTGTGGTGTTACAGATTATGATAAGGCTGAGAAATTATATGCTCAAGCTTGTAGTCTAGGTTATTCATCAGCTTGTACAAGCCGTAAGATGTTACCGCACAATATTAAACGGTTGGAAGAGCATAGAGCTAGAACAAAAGCTAATCAATAACTCAGCTCAATCACTATCAGATCCCTTCTTTTCCGAAGGGATTTTTATTTTTGCAAAAATCGGGTAACACTGACCGCTTGTGAGCGGTGAAATATGACTGACAAGCGGTCTGCTTCTTACTGATTGAAACAGAACAAACGGATAAGCCGATGCATTTGCAATGTGCTAGCTAATTTTCCGCTATTGTTTTTTCACCCAATCTAAGAAGCGTTTTTGGGTATTTTTATCGGCTTGTTGGAACCAATATTGTAATTGTTGTTCGGCAATATTTTCACCTTGTACGGTGATTTTGCCTTTTGATGTTTTAGTATTTTGCACAACAGCGGCTGTGTTAGCCGCCAGATTTTTCACGGCAGCGTTGCTGTTACCGGCATTGTAATGTGCCAGATTGTCGACAATATGAGAATTTGGCATAAAGCCTTCGCCTTTTAAATAATCTTGTTGGTAGTTTAAAGTCTTACCAGATGTGGTTTTTAGCTCGAAAGTGGGTGATTTTTTAAATTTAGAGATTGCTAGATCGGTTTGAAGGTTAGGCGCATTGAGCTTTACATCTTCGTCGCTACCGTTAAAACGGATAACGATAGGTTGCGATTCAAAAAAATGTTTATCCGAACCGGATTGATACAGACTCGATACTTCAACAACGACCTGATGTTCTTTGTTTTCGCTGACTTGCAAATGAGTGCCTTTTTTTACTTTTTGACCGTCAAATGCAAGAATTGTGAGGTTAGATGAGCTCGTGAGTGTTCCTGCCAGTGCGGTTGTCGAGAGACTAAACGCAGCTAATGAGAGCGCAATGCGGGCAAATTTTGTCATCATTTATTCCTTAATCAGTGAGAAAAAATTGCTTATATCCTATGCTAAATTTATGTAAATAGAAAGCGTCTATAGGCGATTTTGTCGATTTTTGCTAAGATTTGTGATAATTTTTACAAATTATTTTTAATGAGTATATTCAATGAGTGATGACCAACATAGCGTAAATACGCTGGATAAAAAACCGTTTTTTAAGTCGTTATTTAGTGGCTTATTTCAGCAGGAGCCGAAAAATCGTGAGGATTTGGTTGAGGTAATTCGGGATTCTGCTGAAAACGAATTGATTGATAGTGACACCAAAGAGATGATCGAAGGGGTAATGGAAATCTCCGAGTTGCGTGTGCGGGATATTATGATTCCCCGCCCGCAAATTGTGTCGATTGATGCCAACCAGCCCCTTGAACAGTGCGTGGATATTATTATTGAATCGGCACACTCCCGTTTTCCTGTAATTCGGGACGGCAAGGAAACGATCGAGGGAATTTTACTTGCAAAAGATTTACTTAAATACCTTCGCTCCGATTCCGAACCTTTTGATATGGAAGCGATTTTACGTCCGGCGGTGATTGTACCGGAAAGTAAGCGGGTTGATCGAATGTTAAAAGAGTTCCGTTCCGAGCGTTTTCATATGGCGATTGTGGTCGATGAATTTGGTGCTGTTTCGGGATTGGTTACGATTGAAGATATTTTGGAGCAGATTGTCGGCGATATTGAAGATGAGTTTGATGAGGAAGAAATTGAACCGATTCGTCAGCTTTCACAGCATACCTATGCGGTTTCTGCCCTCACGGATATTGAGAAGTTTAACCAGCAATTTGCAGTGCAATTTGATGATGAAGAAGTCGATACGGTGGGCGGCTTAGTGATGCAGGCTTTCGGGCATTTACCAAAGCGGGGCGAAGAAATTGAGTTAAAGGGAATGGTGTTTAAAGTAACCTCGGCAGACAGCCGCCGTTTAATTCAGTTGCGAGTAAAAGTGAGCGATGAACAGCTTGCTCAAATGGCAGGTAATGAACCCAAAGAGAGCCTGAGCGAATGATGATTGCAAAAAAATCCTCGTTTCTGGCCTCTTGCTTAAGCCTGATGTTAGGGGGAATTGGCGTCTTAGCGTATTCTCCCTTTGATTATTGGGGCGTGAGCTTTCTTTCAGCATTCGGTTTAATCTGGTTAGCGACCCAGCCACATCAAAAAGGTGCCTTACTGAGTGTTTTTCTTTGGGGGCTTAGCTATTTTGCAGTGGGGGTAAATTGGGTACAGGTCAGTATGATCCAATTTGGTGGCGTTCCTGAAGTTGTTAGCTATCTGGCGGTGGTGCTATTAGCTGCCTATCTTGCACTTTATCCGCTACTTTTCGGTTATCTATCCCAACGTTTTAAGCTGACAAACCCTTGGATTTTAGCCAGCCTATTTACCTTGACGGAATATTTGCGGGAAGTTGTCTTTACCGGTTTTCCTTGGTTGCAGTTTGGGTATAGCTTGATTGATAGCCCGTTTGCCCGACTGGCTCAACTGTTTGGAGTGGAGGGGCTGACTTTCTTTGTGATCCTGACAAGCGGTTACTTAGTGCAAATTTTTCGCCACTTTACAACAAAGCAGCACAATCTGACCGCTTGCTTTAGCCTTTGCATCATCGTCATTTTTGCTTGGACGAGTCGCTTTGTACAATTTGTTGAAGTCGATAACAGCAAACCGCCGGTAACGATCAGCCTGATTCAAGGGAATATTGAGCAGAAGATGAAATGGGATCCGGCGTATTTCAATGAAACATTGCAAACCTACCAGCGTTTGATCGGGCAAGTCTTAGGTAAAAGTGAGGTGATTATCCTGCCGGAGTCGGCAATTCCAGCGTTGGAAAGCCAGATTGAGCCGCTGTTGAATCAGCTTCAAATCGCGGCAGCAGAAAAAGGCAGTGAACTGATTATTGGCACATTGCACCAAAGTGAGCGGGGGCTATTTAATAGCGCAGTGGTGGTCGGCAATCCGGAAATGCCTTATGCGTTGGCAAGTTCACCTCGTTACAATAAACATCATCTTGTGCCTTTTGGTGAATATGTACCGTTTGGCAGTTTGCTAGATTGGATGCGGGAGGTGTTTGTGTTGCCAATCAATTTATCGCAAGGTGATTATATTCAGTCGCCTTTGATTGCAGGCAAGCGCCGCTTTAATTTAGCGATTTGTTATGAAATTATCTATGGCGAGCAGGTGCAGCAAAATCAAAAAGCAGGTAATGCCGATTATCTTCTCACCATTTCTAATGATGCGTGGTTTGGTACGAGCATTGGACCTTGGCAGCATTTCCAGATGGCTCGAATGAGAGCGTTAGAGCTGGGGAAACCTTTAGTGCGGTCGACCAATACAGGTGTTACGGCGTTTATTGACGAGAATGGTAAATTAATAGCACAACTGCCACAGTTTGAAGCCGATACTTTGACGGCTACGTTGCATTCAACCGTAGGGAAAACGTGGTTTGCCGAGTTTGGGCGTTGGTTGATTTGGGCAATCTGTGCGGTTGTTATCCTTATTGGCTGGGGGAAACGGCTGCGTGGTTTCCAACCGAAAGATTAATTTATTTTTAGAATTCAATGATGAGAGTGAACTTTTTCTTCTTCCAAACGACTAATAAAGCGTGCGGAGCGAATAAAAAGCGTAGTAGTTAGGAGAACGCAAATAGATGAGTGAGCAAATAACCGATCAAGCATTGGTTGAGCTTGCACAACAAGGTGATAAAAAAGCATTTAATTTACTCGTCGTGCGTTATCAAAATAGAGTCGCAGGATTGCTGACACGCTATGTCGCACGAGACGATATTCCCGATATTGTGCAAGAATCTTTTATTAAGGCCTACCGTTCATTAGAGTCTTTCCGTGGGGAAAGTGCTTTTTACACTTGGCTTTATCGTATAGCGGTCAATACCGCCAAAAACCATTTAACCTCGTTAGGCAGACGTCCGCCCAAAGAAGATATTTTGGCGGAAGATGCCGAAAGTTATGACAGTGGCGTACACCTTCGGGAAGCCGATACACCGGAAAATTTAATTCTATCCGAAGAATTAAAACGGGTGGTGTTTGAAACGATTGAAGGGCTGCCGGCGGATCTGAAAACCGCTATTACCCTCAGGGAGTTGGAAGGGCTGAGTTATGAGGAGATCGCCGAAGCGATGCAATGCCCGATCGGTACAGTACGTTCTCGCATTTTCAGAGCGAGAGAAGCGATTGATGAAAAAATTAATCCTTTAATTCAATAATTTAAAAAAACGAATAGCACCGGAGTTATCTATGCAACATAAAGAATCACTTTCCGCCTATATGGACGGCGACAATGTAAGCGGTGAGTTCACTGAGACATTGTGTCAAGACGAGGCGTTACAAAAGAAATGGGCGAGCTATCATCTTGCCCGTAGCGTAATGCGTGGTGAAGACATTCTGCTTGGTGCAGATTTTTCTGCCAAAATGGAAGCATTGATTGAGAATGAGACGATCGAAAAAGCCCCTGCACAATTGGAAAAACCGCGTGGTTTATTGTTAACGTTGAAACGTTGGAGTATGCCGTTAATGCAAGCAGGTATTGCGGCATCGGTCTGTTTGATGGCGGTTTTCGGGGTGAACTATCTGAAATCCGGCGATGAGGTCGCACAGCAGTTAGAACAGCCGATTTTGCAAACCTTGCCTTTGGCAAGCTCCATTCAAACGGTGAGCTATAACACACCGACAAAAGAGCAACCGTCAGCAGAACAGCTTGAAGATCAGCAACGTCGTTTGAACGTGCTAATTCAAAATCACGAATTACAACGCAGAACAATGAACAGCCAAGTTACACCAACAGAAGAAGAAAAGGCAAAAGCGCAAACCTCTGCGGTGGAGACACAAACTCCTCAAACAGTCGATGAGAAATAAATTTTAAAGCCTAATGTTGCCCCTTCTATAAGGGAGAGGGCATTTCTTCTTTGCAAATTTTCTCGGATAATAGACCGCTTGTCAGCAAGGCAAGCGGTCTTTTCTTATCGACTTTTTATAGTAGCAACTGTATCCCCAAATCTTGGAAAGAGACATTAAACAGCCAGAGGCTGCCACTGTGAGCCATCACGGATGATGGCGTTAATCACGGTCAAAAGTTTACGCATACAGGCATTAAGTGCCACTTTAAAGGGCTTGCCTTTTGCCCGTAGGCGTTCATAAAATGCGTTGAACTTGGGTTCGTGTTTTCGGGCGACATTGGCTGCTTGATATAACACGTTGCGAACCGCTTTGCGACCGCCTGAGCAACGGCTTTTCCACTTGGTGTTGCCACTCTCTTTCGGGTGCGGCGCGACACCCACCAGCGAAGCGATTTGCTTGTACTTAAGCTGCCCCAGTTCGGGTAACATTGACACCAAAGTCGCCGTGGTTATCGGTCCGATGCCTTTGATGTCTTTAAACTTTTTTGCCTTGTCGTCAAAGGCTAAGGTGGCTTGTGCAATGGCATTTTCCGGCTCAGCAATGAGACGGTCAAAATGGGCAATCAGCTGTTCGACACTCGCCTTTTGACTGGCGTGGATAATCGTCAAGCGGTTTTTCTCCGCCACACGTATTGCCACAACAAGCTGCGTACGGCGTAGCACAAGGGCTTCTAACTGCGCTTGCTCAGGTGTTGGAGGCGTATAAAGCCGTGTGTCAACCTCGCCATACAAGACCAACATTTGAGCGTATGATGCCGGCATTTTGGCGTCTTTGGCATCGGTTTTCGCCAAGGATTTAGAGAGGGAAAACAGATGCGCTTGGTGAGGATTGGCAATCACCACGCGAAAGTCCGCACGATAAAGGGCTTTGGCAAGCGGGATTTCCAGCCCGCTTGTGCTTTCAAGGACGATTAAGTCCACATTTGCGGATTTTTGCAGGTATTCGACCGCCTGTTGAATCCCTTTGGGATGGTGAGTAAAGGTTTTGGTCTGTTTGCGACCGCTTAATCCCACAACAAAATGGCGTTTGGCAACATCTATACCACAGTAAATTTGTCCGTTCACTGTCACCTGCCTTGTATTCGGGTGCTATGCGTGCAACTGTACGGTTTTTGTGATGAATGTTATCGGCTCTCTAAGCTACGGGACGAAGTGCTTTCGAGGGACACAACGAGATGCCGATAACGGGTTATGTTGCGGAGTATAACTTAATTTAGATATACGAGGGACACACTGCGTGTGTCCGGATTTTAACCTATTGAAATAATTTGATTTTTATAAAGGACACACGCAGTGTGTCCCTACATTCTGTTAAAATGTCTATTTTTGTGCATTTGCTACATAATACCGTAAAATCGTTAAAGTGAGGCGATTTTATAATGGACGCCAGCATGGCGTCCCTACAATGATATTGAAATTGCTATTTTGTGCTTGGCTACATAATACCGTGCTTTTTGTAAATTCTCTTACCACCAAGTCATCCAGAAGAAATAAGAGAGCGAACCGATAACGGCAACGCAGGCGAGGTTAAGGATAATCCCCACTTTAACCATTTCGCTCTGTTTGATATAGCCCGTTGAGAACACAATCGCATTTGGCGGGGTAGCAATCGGCAACATAAAGGCACAAGACGCTCCGCAGGCGATAATCGCGGCAAGGGATACCGGTGGTAAACCCAAACCGTTTGCGACCGAGATGTAAATCGGCATTAGCAGAGCGGCACTGGCGGTATTGGAGGTAAATTCGGTTAAAAAGACGATAAAGGCGGTCATTACAATCGTCATCACCAGCCAATGCTGTGCGCCGATAAAGTGAACGATTGTATCGGCAAGAATTTTACTTGCACCGGTTTCCCGTAACACAATACTTAGCACTAAACCGCCGCCGAATAACATCAAGACGCTCCATTCAGTTCGGGATTGAATTTGTTGCCAGCTTGCCGTGTTACAGACACAAAACGCCAAGACGGCAACCATTGCGATCACCGCATCAAAGTTTTTAATTTGATAATTTAATGCCAGTAATTCCCGTAATAGCGGTTCAATTTTGCTACTCAAAACTAATAAAATAGCGGTAACAGAGAAGATCACAAGGGTTGTAATACGTTGCGGTGTGAGGGGGATGGTTTCAACATTTGCTTCAAATTTGACGTTAAAGTTCGGGCGTAATACCACTAGGAGTGTGATGACCATCGCAATCATCAGCAAAACGGCAACAGGCATTCCGTAAGGCAGCCACTCGGAAAAGCTGATTTTCAGTTGAGAGGCGAGAATTGCATTCGGCGCACTGCCGACCAAAGTCCCGATACCGCCAATGCTAGAGCTAAATGCAATGCCGAGTAACACAAACACATAAAGCGCACGGTTCGTTTTGAGATCAACCTGATGCAAAATGCCAAGCGTAAGCGGCAGCATCATTGCTGCCACTGCCGTATTATTGATAAACAGAGAAAGCAGTGCCGTTACACCAAATAGGTAGATAACCGTCAGTTTTAAATTGCCTTTGGCAAGTCGGATAATATGGCTGGCAATCCATAAATCAATTTTCTGAATATTGAGTACCGCTGCAATGACAAAACCGCCGAAGAACATAAAAATAATCGGTTCGGAGAAGGGGGCAAACGCCGCTTTGGTGGGCAGTACGTTGAGGGCGATGGCAAAGACGGGAATCATTAACGAGGTTACGGTGATATTAAAGGCTTCGGTCAGCCACAAAACGCCGACAAAAATCAGCAAAGCCAGCCCACGATTTTCTTGCGCTGAAAAGGGCAGCCAGTTGAGAAGGCAGAAGAATAAAATGAGATCGAGAGCAAGAATAATCCCGCCTCTCAGTGGATTTTTTGTTGTGCTTGACATAAGCTTATCCTATTTTGTTGTTAATTTTTGCTAAAATGTAGTCAGTTTTTGCATTTTTGTCGAGTAACAAATTAATTTTTTTAATGAAGAAAATCCGACAAAATTCAAGAATAATTTGATCTACATTCGCCTAATTTGCGGTGAAACTGATATAATCCAACGGTTTTTTATTTTTGAAAATCAAAAGAGGAACTCACTATGTCCGTAAAAAAAATGGCAGACCTTGATCTTGCAGGTAAGCGTCTTTTTATTCGTGCCGACCTTAATGTGCCGGTAAAAGACGGTGTAGTTACATCAGATGCCCGTATTCGTGCAACCATTCCGACCTTAAAACTCGCCCTACAAAAAGGGGCAAAAGTGATGGTAACGTCTCACTTAGGTCGTCCGACTGAAGGGGTATTTGAAGAATCCAACTCGTTACAACCTGTGGTCGATTATCTGAATAAAGCGGATTTAGGCGTGCCGGTACGTTTAGTGCGTGATTATTTAGACGGCGTGGACGTAAAAGAAAACGAAATCGTCGTGCTTGAAAATGTGCGTATCAACAAAGGTGAGAAGAAAAACGATCCTGAATTAGCCAAAAAATATGCGGCACTTTGCGATGTATTTGTGATGGACGCTTTCGGCACGGCACACCGTGCGGAAGGCTCGACTTACGGCGTGGCAGAATATGCGCCTGTCGCTTGTGCCGGCCCATTATTAGCCGCTGAATTAGAGGCATTAGGCAAAGCGTTAAAAGAGCCGCAACGTCCGATGTTAGCGATTGTCGGCGGTTCTAAAGTCTCCACAAAATTAACCGTGTTAGACTCGCTGTCTAAAATTGCCGATCAGCTCATTGTGGGCGGTGGTATTGCGAATACCTTTATTGCGGCACAAGGGCATAACGTGGGTAAATCCCTTTATGAAGCGGATTTAATCCCTGAAGCGCAGCGTTTATCCCAAGCGACTAATATTCCGGTGCCGGTGGACGTGCGTGTCGGCACGGAGTTTTCCGACACTGCCCCTGCAACCCATAAAGCAGTGAATGAAGTGGCAGCGGACGAGTCTATTTTCGATATCGGCGATAAATCGGCGGAAGAACTGGCGAATATTATCCGTAATGCAAAAACAATTTTGTGGAACGGGCCGGTTGGCGTGTTTGAATTTCCAAACTTCCGCAAAGGGACGGAAGTGATCTCAAATGCGATTGCCGAAGCAACCGCTAACGGTGCATTCTCAATTGCAGGCGGTGGCGATACACTAGCGGCGATTGATTTATTTGGCATTGCCGATAAAATTTCCTACATTTCAACCGGTGGCGGTGCGTTCTTAGAATTTGTGGAAGGCAAAGTCTTACCGGCGGTTGAAATTTTAGAAAAACGTGCAAACGGCTAAGGTTATTCTGATGTAGGGACGCATTTTTGCGTCCCAAGAATAGTGAATTATCTTAAATCATAAGGAACTCAAAATGGTAAAATTATTAGACATCGTAAAACCGGGTGTAGTAACGGGTGATGACGTTCAAAAAGTATTTGCGTTTGCAAAAGCAAATAACTTCGCAATCCCTGCGGTAAACTGTGTCGGTACAGACTCTGTGAATGCGGTATTGGAAACGGCAGCCCGTGTTAAAGCGCCGGTTATCGTGCAATTCTCAAACGGCGGCGCACAATTCTATGCCGGTAAAGGTTTAAAATCGGCAAGCGGTGCACGTAATGACGTATTAGGTGCTGTTGCCGGTGCAAAACACGTTCACGAATTGGCGAAAGAGTACGGCGTACCGGTTATTCTTCACACCGACCACGCAGCGAAAAACTTATTGCCTTGGATTGACGGCTTATTAGATGCGGGCGAAAAATTCTTTGCGGAAACCGGTAAACCGCTATTCTCTTCCCATATGATTGACCTTTCTGAAGAGCCAATCGAAGAAAATATGGAAATCTGTAAAAAATACCTTGAGCGTATGAACAAAATGGAAATGACCCTTGAGATCGAAATCGGGATCACCGGCGGTGAAGAAGACGGCGTGGATAATTCCGATGTTGATGAAGCCCGTTTATACACTCAACCGTCCGAAGTGTTATACGTTTACGACCAGCTCAATCCGGTCAGCCCACGTTTCACCATTGCGGCGGCATTCGGGAACGTACACGGCGTGTACAAACCGGGTAATGTGAAATTAAAACCGTCTATCTTAGGTGATTCACAAAAATTTGTGTCTGCCGAACGTAACCTCCCGCACAATTCATTAGATTTCGTATTCCACGGCGGTTCAGGCTCAAGCCGTGAAGAGATCCGTGAAGCGATCAGCTATGGTGCAATCAAAATGAACATTGATACCGATACACAATGGGCATCTTGGGACGGTATTTTACAGTTCTACAAAGCAAACCACGAGTATTTGCAAGGTCAATTAGGCAACCCGACCGGTCCTGACGCACCGAACAAAAAATACTACGATCCACGCGTATGGTTACGCAAAATGGAAGAGTCGATGTCTAAACGCTTAGAGCAATCTTTCGAAGACTTAAACTGCGTAAACGTGCTGTAATTTGTAAACTTTTAACTTGATCAGACCGCTTGTACAAGCGGTCTTTTTCCATTTGAAAATGACAATACTGCTTGATATTCAACATCTGACCAAACGTTTTCAAGATCGGGTCGGATTATTCCGCCGCCAAACCTTTTATGCGGTGAAAGATGTCTCTTTCACCCTCAATCGGCAAGAAACCTTAGCGATTATCGGGGCGAACGGGGCGGGCAAATCGACCTTAGCGAAAATGTTAGTCGGCATTACCGAGCCGACGTCCGGCACAATGCTGTTTCACGGTCAGCCGCTGACCTTTGGCGATTACGCCTTTCGGGCAAAGAAGATCCGAATGATTTTTCAAGATCCGAACGATGCGTTTGATCCGAATTACAATATCGGGCAAATTTTGGATTCACCGCTTAAACTGGCGATTTCACTCTCGGAAGAGCAACGCAATATGCGGATTTTCAGAGCTTTGAAATTAGTCGGAATGTACCCCGAACATACCCTTGTGCCGATTAAACACACCTCCAGCAGCCAAAAACAGCGGATTGCACTGGCACGGGCGTTAATTCTCAACCCTGAAATTATTATTGTGGACGATACGCTCAGTGCGGTGGATTTTTCCGTACGCAGCCAACTGATTAACCTAATGCTGAATTTGCAGGAGCGGTTGGGGCTGGCGTACATTTATATCGGGCAGAATTTGGGGATTATCAAACACCTTGCCGATAAATTGATGGTAATGGAGAACGGTGAAGTGGTCGAGTATGGCGATACCAAACAGATTTTACTCAATCCGCAGCACCCGATAACTCAACGGCTGATCGAAAACCACTTCGGAAAACCGCTCACCGAAGAAGCGTGGGCGGCGGTTTCTCAAAGTTAAATCATCGAATCGGGATCGGGAAATTGGTAACGGAAGCCAAGTTCCCGCTCAATTTTGGTGGCGAGAATGACCCGATCAAGCGGGGCATTATCCGCTAAAAAATGCAAATCGGCTAATCCAAGTCGGCGGGCGATACGGCGATAATAGTCGCTGCGGGTCGGGTGGTGTGGCGCACATAAATGATAGAGCCGTTGCCCGTTTGGGTGGCACAGTAGCGTATAAATTGCCTGAATACAATCTTGTAAATGCACTAAATTGACCGGCTGATTGGCATTGGCAAGTTGCGATTTGCCGGCTAAAGCATAGACGGGATGACGCTGTTTGCCGACCAAACCCGCCAAGCGTAAAATATCCGCTTCAATGGCTAAACCGCCCAGCCAATGTTCCAGCTCAATCAGTGTGTTGCTTGTGGCATTGTCCGCTTCCGGCTTACTGTTCTCATCAAATCGACCGGCACGCTGAGGTAATACGGAGGTCGAACTGATGAAAATAATATGGCGTACTTTTTGCAACATCGCCTGTTTAACTAACCGCGTGATCCCCTGTTGATAGCCGATTAAATCAGCACGGTTGGGTGGAACGGCAATCACCATTGCCCGACTATTGCATAACCCATTCGGTATTGAACGGCTGCCCAACTCAAAGGGATAAAGGCTAATCCCCCGCTTAGCCAATGTATTTTGCTGATCCGCTGTTCGCTTTGACCCGCTAACCTGCCAGCCTCGCTCGGCTAAAAACTCGGCTAACGGCAAGCCTAACCAACCAAGCCCGATAATCGTAACGCTTTGCATTTTACCCCCACAGCATAAAAGAATGAAGTTTGATTTATTTCAATTTCAATAGAAAAAAGCCTGAAAAAATCGGCAATCTGTTTAGAATAGATTGTTTGGAAATGTACTAAAAGAGGAAAAAGAATGGAACTTATTGATGCGATAATGCAACGTAAAACGATAAAATTATTTGATGAAAAGGTCAAAATCGAGCGGGCAGAATTAGCCGAAATGCTTGCTCTTGCCCAGCTTGCTCCCTCTAAAGCTAATTTGCAGCCTTGGCGGTTTGTCGTGATTGATGATCCGGCAAAGACAGCGCAGCTCAGTGATAAAGTGGCGTTTAACGCGCCGCCTTGTGAGAGTGCGGCGGCGGTGATTTTGATTTTAGCGGATCGCCATTATGATCAACTACTGCCGACTATTGTTGAATGCTCCGTGGAACAGGGCTGTTTGGACGCAGCATTTAAACAGCGAACGTTAGATTTTCTCACTAAAATGCACCAACATTTGAGTGATACAGCGATCCGAGATCAGGTGCTTATTGATGCCAGCTTAGCGGCAATGCAGCTAATGCTGGTGGTTAAAGCGAAGGGGTATGACAGCCACGCCATTGGGATTTTTGATCGTGATGCGGTATTATCAATGCTGGAGGTGGATCAGACACGTTATCTGCCGGTAATGTTACTGGCAATCGGTAAAGCGGCTGTGCCGGCAATTCCTAGCGCAAGGCTGCCCCTTGAATACACTGTTGCGTGGAATAACGGCAAGGATTTTGGCACATAATATCCAGCAAGCGGTGGGTTATTCTCCAAAATTAACGGTATTATGTAGCAAATGCACAAATATAGACATTTTAACAGAATGTAGGGACACATTGCGTGTGTCCTTTATAAAAATCAAAGTATTTCAATCGGTTAAAATCCGGACACACGCAGTGTGTCCCTACAAATAAACAAAAACAACGTTGTGTAACTGCTACATAATATTGAAAATTAACAAAATGATGCTGATATGCGACCGCTTGTCAAACGAGAAGCGGATTGATTGTTGTACGCTGAATAAGTAGAATGAGCGAAAATAGATAGAGGGAAATTCACAATGAAGAAATGGTTATTATTGGGGATTGCTGTGCTATTGGCGGCTTGTTCTACCCCGATGCAGCAGAGCAGTGTGCCGCTGGATACGAAAGCCGTAGCAGACTATCAGCAGCGGATACACAATGCCGAAGCAGGCAAAGCAACGGTAGATAAGGTGTGGGAGCTTAATCAGAGTGATAAACGCCCGAAGGTGGTTAAAGTCGTGGTGCACCCCTATCCCTATGCTTCGCCGAGTGTCTATTACGGCTGGGGAAGAAACGGCTACGGGCATTATCCCGGCGTTGGAATACGCCTAGGTTACGATTAAGCCACGCTCACTGTTTTTATCTTGGCGGTTAGCGCTCTTTTTCTGCCACTTCGCCGAGTAATCCGGCATAGCGAATCGTGGTCGGGCTGGATTCTAAAGCGATTTTGAGTGCCATTGTCAGCGGTACGGATAACAGCATTCCCACCGTACCGAGCAACCAGCCCCAAAAGAGAAGCGATAAAAACACCACTAATGTGGAAAGCCCTAGGGTTCTGCCCATCATTCTCGGTTCAAGCACATTGCCGATCACCATATTGATACCGATAACCCCGACAGCCACCCCTAATCCCGTTGAAAAGCCATTGAGCAGCAAGGCTTGCAGAACAATTGGCACACTGGCAATAATCGAACCGATATTGGGGATATAGTTAAGCAAAAAGCTAAGTGTTGCCCATAGCACTGCATATTGCACCCCGCACAGTTCTAGCAGTAGCCAAACGCCGAAGCCGGTGAGTAGGCTGACGAAGGTTTTCACTCCCAAATAGCTGATGACCCCTTGCAGTACCCGATCAATATGATTTTCTTTGTCGGCGAGATGCTGGGGATCCCCGCTTAATGCCACGGCGAGTTTATGCTTGGCGGTTGGCGCTTCAAGGAGCATAAAGACTACCACGAGCAGCAGGACAAAGGTGTTGGTTACGACCCCTGAAAAGCTCAATAATAGACGGCTGATAAAATTCATCATCACGCTCGGGTCGAGCTGGTCGAGTAAGTTTTCTTTGGAAACGCTAATCGGTATATGCCACTGTTCTGCCAGTTGGAGCAAGGTCGTCAGACGCTCAGATAGCAGGATTTTGTATTGAGGAATGGAGGCGGTAAACTCACGAATTGTACTGTTGATTAAACCGGCAAGAAAGAAAAAGATCGACACAAACAGCACAAAAAGGAGCGTAATGGCGACCCCAAGCGGCACTTTGCGATCGGTCATCAGCTTAATCAGCGGCGAGCAAATAATCGCAATAAAGAGCGACAATAAAAACGGTACAACGATTTCTGCCGATAGCTTAATTCCCGCCAAAATAATGACGAGCGAGGCGGCGGCAACGAAGAGACGGGTGAGTGATTTTTCCATAGGCGTTAGAGTGAAAGCGGTCGGTTTAGCCGAATATTTTACGAAATTATGTTACCGTTGCAAAATGTGAACCGAGTGCGTGCCACATTATCGTGATATTTTGCAGATTGTTCAGCGTATCCGACCGCTTGTAGTGATTATTTATATTCCGAATGGTAAAGCTTTTTAAGCGCATTAAGTTGTGCGGCAGTCGCTTTCGCTTCGGTTAATTTGCCTTGTTCGGCGAGCAGTTTCGCTTGACTTACCACATCAATGACTTCCTGCATTCCTTGTTGATAGCCGGCAAACTGGCTTTGATCGCCGTTAAGGCTGCGGGGCATTTTGCCTTTTGCTTGATTTGCCGCTTCGATAAATTTGTCGGCACTTTGTTGAAATGCTTCGGCGGAGTCAGCATTAAGCAACTGCCCGACTTGGCGGTTCATTTGAAACATTTCGATCGACACGTTTGCCACTGATACGGTGGCAAATGCAAGACTGAATAGGGCGATTGCCCATTTTACGCACTTCATCACATCACTCCAAATAAAAATGAAAAGCGGGGCAATTTGCCCCTAAATATTAAAATTGAAATTAGCCTTGATATTTTTGGAACACTAAGCAGGCGTTCGTACCGCCGAAGCCGAAGCTATTGGACATCACGGTCGTTAAGGCTTTATCTTGACGTTCGGTGATGATATTTAACCCTTCGGCTTGCTCGTCTAAGGTCTCAATATTGATACTTGGTGCAATAAAGCCGTTATCCAACATCAACAGCGAGTAGATTGCCTCGTGCGCACCGGCTGCCCCGAGAGAGTGTCCGGTCATTGATTTGGTGGAAGAAATTGCCGGCGATTTATCCGCAAATACTTCACGGATTGCGCCTAATTCTTTTACATCACCCACCGGCGTTGATGTACCGTGTACATTGATATATTCCACTTCGCCGTTTACGGTGGCAAGGGCTTGTTTCATACAACGCACCGCACCTTCGCCGCTCGGTGCGACCATATCATAGCCGTCCGAGGTTGCGCCGTAGCCGACAATTTCCGCATAGATTTTTGCACCACGGGCTAGGGCGTGTTCTAATTCTTCGATGACTAACACCGCACCGCCGCCGGCAATGACGAAGCCATCACGGTTGGCATCGTAAGCGCGGGAGGCTTTGGTCGGAGTGTCGTTATATTTGGTCGACACCGCACCCATCGCATCAAATTCGGTGGCACATTCCCAAGACAATTCTTCCGCACCGCCGGCAAAGACAATATCCTGTTTGCCGAGTTGGATCAGCTCCATTGCGTGCCCGATACAGTGTGCGGAGGTCGCACAGGCAGAGCTGATAGAGTAATTGACGCCACGGATTTTATACGGCGTGGCAAGGCAAGCAGACACGCTGGACGCCATCGTTTTGGTAACGGCATAAGGGCCAACGGCTTTCACTCCACGCGGGCCGCGTACCGCATCGCAGGCAACTAATTGGCTGTGTGCTGACCCCGTGCCTGCACCGATAACTAAGCCGGTGCGGTCGTTTGATACTTGATCCTCGGTTAAACCGGCATCTTCAATCGCTTCTTTCATTGAAAGGTAAGCGTAGGCAGCGGCATCGCCCATAAAACGATAGACTTTACGGTCGATAAGCTCGGCAGGATTGAGCTTGATCGTACCGGCAATTTGGCTACGCATACCCACTTCGGCAAATGCCGGCACAAATTCAATACCGGATTTGCCTTCACGCAACGAAGCTAAGACTTCTGCTTTGTTATTTCCGATACTTGAAATAATCCCTAAACCGGTAATTACCACTCTTTTCATTCTTTATCCTCTTTTGAAATAAGATTAAATCTGGGCTATTCTACACAATTTAGCGGATCGGCTAAACCAAAAAATCAACGCAAGCGGTCAGATCCGAGTTGTTTTTGGCAAAAAGAAAGGCTGTTAAACAACAGCCTTTCGGGTCAATACTTATTGCGCAAACGGATCACGCAGAATCATTGTCTCAACTCGGTCAGGGCCGGTGGAAAGAATATCAACCGGCACACCAAGCACTTCTTCAATGCGTTTAATGTAGTTGATCGCATTTTGCGGCAGATCTTCCCATTTGGTTACACGGAAAGTGTTTTCGCTCCAACCCGGTAAGGTTTCGTAGATAGGCTCAACCCCTTCCCAGTCGGCGGCTGCCATTGGGGCATATTCCACGATTTCGCCGTTCGGCATTTTATAAGCAACGCAAATTTTCAGTTCTTCAAAGCCGTCCAGTACGTCTAATTTCGTCATACAAAAACCGGAAATGGAATTGATTTGAATCGCACGGCGTACCGCAACCGCATCAAACCAACCACAGCGGCGCGGGCGACCGGTTACTGCACCAAATTCGTTACCTTTACGGGCAATTTCCGCACCGGTTTCGTCAAATAATTCGGTGGTAAACGGGCCGGAGCCGACTCGGGTACAGTAGGCTTTAATGATACCTAGCACATAGTCTAAATTGCGAGGCCCGAAGCCGGAACCGGTAGCAACCCCGCCGGCAGTGGTGTTGGAACTGGTTACAAACGGATAAGTACCGTGGTCGATGTCCAACATTGTGCCTTGCGCCCCTTCAAACAGGATATTGTCGCCGTTGGCACGGGCTTTATGCAGCAGGGTGGTAATATCCGCCACCATACCGGTGAGAATATCTGCCACCGCAAGCACATCGTCTAGGGTTTTTTGATAATCGACCGGCTCAACTTTGTAATAGTGAACCAGTTGGAAATTGTAGTATTCCAAGATGGTTTTTAATTTTGCCGCAAAGGTTTCACGGTTGAAAAGGTCGCTGACACGCAAGCCACGACGGGCGACTTTATCTTCATAAGCAGGGCCGATACCCCGACCGGTCGTGCCGATTTTGTTATTGCCGAGTGCGGCTTCACGGGCGTGATCCATTGCCACGTGGTAAGGTAAAATCAGCGGGCAAGCCTCGGAAATTTTTAACCGTTCACGCACATTGATACCACGGGACTCCAACTCGCCCATTTCTTGCATTAACGCCGCCGGAGAAAGTACCACACCGTTGCCGATTAAGCAGGTAACATTATCCCGTAAAATACCGGACGGAATCAGGCGCAGAACAGTTTTTTCCCCATTGATAATCAGGGTATGACCGGCATTGTGTCCGCCTTGATAACGCACAACGTATTTAACACGATCGGTTAGTAAATCAACGATTTTGCCTTTTCCTTCGTCGCCCCATTGCGCCCCAAGGATTGCAACACTTTTACCCATAATAAAAAGCCTCTTTATTAGATTGAAATTGGGCAAGCGGTCGGTTTTAGGCTGATTTTTGCAAATTTTCAGCAAAAGCTGACCGCTTGTAAATCGGTTTTAAACGTAAAAAGACCCGAATACTCGGGTCTTTGGATACAACTATTTTGTCGGTGCTTTCATAAAGCGGAAAAATTCACTGTCCGGTTTGAGCAGCATCATATTGTTTGAACCTTCCGCAAAGCTCTCTTCGTAAGCCTTCAAGCTACGCACAAAACGGTAAAAATCCGGATCTTGTTTGAAAGCGTCTGCATAGATTTTCGCCGCTTGCGCATCACCTTGACCTTTTAACTCTTCAGCGGTTTTATTGGCGTTTGCCATAATCAGCACCACTTTTTTATCGGTTTCGGCACGGATAAACTCCGCTTTTTCTTCCCCTTGCGAGCGGTGTTCGCGTGCGACTGCGGCACGTTCTGCCTGCATACGTTGGTAGATAGATGAAGATACTTCATTCGGCAAATTGATTTGCTTCACTCGCACATCAACCACCTCAATGCCGAGACGTTCTGCACCATCTTCACCGGTGTTGAGCGCTTTTTGTGCACCTGCCATTAGTTCGCCACGTGAGCCGGATACAATATCTTTAATGGTGCGAGAACCGATTTCCGAACGTAAGCGGTCATTGACTTTGCGGCGTAATAGATCTTCGGCTTTGCGGAAATCACCGCCTACTGAGGTGTAGAATTTCCCGAAGTCGCTGATTTTCCATTTCACATAGGAATCGACCAATAGATCTTTTTTCTCAACGGTAACAAAACGATCCTCTTTGCCGTCTAAGGTTTTAATACGGGCATCAAGGGTTTTGAGTTGATCGATAAGCGGGAGCTTAAAATGTAAACCCGGTTCATAGACCACCACTTTATTCTCGCCGTCCCGGTGTACTTTGCTAAAACGTAGCATAATACCCCGTTGCCCCTCTTGTACCACGATGACCGATTGATAGGCGATAAACGCAAGAATTGCCAAAACGGGTAATAATAATTTACGCATTACTTAAATCTCCCTTTACGCTCGGTTTGTCTTGGCTGCGGTGCGGGCTGTGCCGGTGGTGTGGTTTGCACCGGCGCAATTTGCGGTTGGATTGGCGCAGGCGGCGCAACCGTTTCGCTCACGCTGGGTTTTGCCATCAATTTATCAAGCGGCAGCACGGCAAGATTATTCGCATTGGCACTGTCCATCATCAGCTTAGGCGTGTTTTTCATTACCTTTTCCATCGTTTGAATGTAAAGGCGCTCACGGGTAACTTCCGCTGCTTGACGGTATTCCGGCAATAATCGGCTGAAGCGTTCTACTTCACCACGCGCATTGAGTACCACTTGCTCTTTGTAAGCATTGGCTTGTTCGATAATCCGTTGCGCTTGACCCCGTGCAATCGGTTCTTGACCACGGGCATAGGCTTCGGCTTCTCGGATCAGTCGCTGTTCGTCCTCTTGGGCTTTAATCGCATCGTCAAAAGCGGCTTTTACCTCTTCCGGCGGGCGAGCGTATTGGAAATTGACATCTGTAACCAGCAAGCCCATATCGTAGTTTTTGATAATCTCCCGCAAGGTATGCCACGTTTTTTCACGCACAACCGCACGGCCGGTGGTGAGAATATCGTCCATTGTCATATGCCCGATCACATAGCGTAGCGCACTGTCGGTCGCTTGTTTTAAGCTATCGTCCGGCTTGGTTACGCTGAAATGGTATTTTGCCGGATCTTCAATGCGGTATTGCACGGTCATTTCAACCTGTACCATATTTTCATCTTGGGTGAGCATTGACCCGCTGGTTTTCAACTCGGAGACTTGTTCCACATTGGTTGGAATCACTTGGTCGATAAAGGTCGGTTTCCAGTTTAAGCCCGGCATTTGAATGCTGTGCAATTTGCCGAAGCGGGTAACCACGCCCCGTTCCGCCTCTTGAATGGTATAAAATCCGGACGCAGCCCAAACGATTGCGCCCAAACCGAAAATAATCGGCAAAAATTTACCGAATGACACGGGGGGCTGGCTGTTTGAACTGTTTCGATTGCCGCCGTTACCGCCGCCTATTTTTTTCAGTAAATTGTTAAAAACGTCTTCTAAATCCGGCGGTTGCTGACCCGATTTAGACTGAGGCGCTTGATCTGGCTGCTGCCCCGTGCCTTGCTGTTCTTGTTCAGGCTTTTTTTGTCCCGGTTTCCCCCAAGGATCTTGCGAATTGCCATTGCCCGATGCGTTCCACGACATAATGTTCTCCAAAATCAACAGTATTTGCATTTTTTAAACACTTTTAAACAAAATGCAAGCGTTGGATTGTACCGATTTTGATTGGTTTTGGCTAGTTTGAATATGCAAAATCTGCGATCAATTTTGGCATTTTTCGCTTGGCGGGACGAGCGAAACGGCATTTGCAATTTCTCGCTAAAAACCGACCGCGTGTTGCGGTAAATAATCGCCCAAAGGGTAAAATCAGCGTATAATTTACCCTTTTTGATTGAAGGTTTACGCTATGCAAAAATTACGTTATCCGGTGGACGCAAAACCGCCTTTTGGTTTAACGCTATTATTAGCCGCTCAACACTTACTGGCGGCATTGGGCGGGATTATTGCCGTCCCCTTAGTATTGGGCAATGTATTGAAATTGCCCACGCCCGATACGATTGTGTTAGTCAATGCCGCCTTATTGGTCTCAGGCATTGTAACGATCATTCAATGCCAAGGGATCGGGTCGATCGGCTTGCGTTTGCCGAGTGTGATGGGAACGAGCTTTACCTTTGTGGCAGCGGCGTTGGCGATCGGCTTTAGCGAATACGGCGTGGCGGGCATTTTGGGTTCGTCCCTTGTCGGCTCGCTAGTGATGATTGTCGGCAGCTTTTTTATGCCCTATGTGCGAAAACTGTTTCCGCCGGTTGTAACCGGTGTGGTAGTGATGATGATCGGTTTGAGCTTAATTCCGGTGGCGGTCGATTGGTTTGCCGGCGGGCAAAAGGGCGATCCGCATTATGCTGATCCGGCTAATTTAGCGATGGCGGCGTTTGTGCTGGTTTTGGTGGTTGCCTTAGTGCAATGGGGCAAAGGCATTTTTTCGGCAGCGGCGATTGTGATCGGGATTTTAGTCGGCTATCTGGTAGCGTTAGCACTGGGAATGATCGATTTCATCAATGTGAACAATGCCGATTGGTTTGCCGTGCCGCAGCCGTTGCATTTCGGTTTAGCGTTTCCGATTTCCGGCATTATTGGAATGAGCATTGCCTATTTGGTTACCATTGTCGAATCCAGCGGCAATTTTTTAGCCCTCGGTAATGCGACCCAAACGGAGATTACCGGCAAGCATTTGCGTGGCGGGGTGCTGTGTGATGGTTTAGGCTCGGCGTTGGCGGCGGTAATGTCCACCACGCCGTTTTCTTCGTTCTCACAAAATATCGGCGTGATCTCGCTGACGGGCGTTGCCAGTCGCTATGTGGTAACGATGATGGGCGTGTTATTGGTGCTTGCCGGTGTGTTTCCGGTATTTGGTGCGTTGATAGTGTCAATTCCGATGCCGGTACTCGGTGGCGCAGGTTTGATGATGTTTGCAATGATTATTGCGGCAGGTATCCAAATGCTGGATAAAGTGGAACGCAGCAAACGCAACGGCTTGATTATTGCCATTTCGATCGGTTGTGGCTTAGCCGTAACGACGCGTCCCGAACTTTTGGATAAATTACCCTCATTTGTGAAAGAGATTTTTGGATCGGGGATTACGGTCGGCTCGTTGCTGGCGCTGACGCTTAATTTAATCCTGCCGCACGAGAAAGACGAGCAGGCGTAATTTCGACAAAATATCACTTGAAATTTAGGGCGATTATCCCTATCTTGTGCAACATCTTATTAACGCTTCACTTCGTGGGAGCGTTTTGTTTTGACCTCACTATAAGGAACGACTATGAGCAGTGTAATTCATACCACCGATGCAACGTTTGAACAAGACGTATTAAAATCAGATGTGCCGGTATTATTAGACTTTTGGGCACCGTGGTGTGGCCCTTGCCGTGCGATTGGGCCGGTATTAGACGATTTAGCCGCCCAAGTCGGCGATAAAGCGAAGATCGTGAAAATGAACGTGGACGAAAACCAACAAGTGCCGGCACAATACGGCGTGCGTAGTATCCCGTTCTTGCTGATTATCAAAAACGGCGAAGTGGTCGCACAACAAGTTGGTGCACAAAACCTACCGGCATTTTTAGAGAATTTAGCCTAGTTTAAATAAACGATAAAAGCGACTTGAGGTAGCTCAAGTCGCTTTTTTAATGTCTGTAAGCGGTTAGATGAGTCGGACATTTTCAATATTATGTAGCGGTTGCACAAAGTTGTTTTTTGTTCGCTTGTAGGGACACACTGCGTGTGTCCGGATTTTAACCTATTGAAATAATTTGATTTTTATAAAGGACACACGCAGTGTGTCCCTACATTCTGTTAAAATGTCTATTTTTGTGCATTTTTGCTACATAATACCGGACATTTTGCAAAAAAACCGCTAAATTCGACCGCTTGTTCTGTTACTGGTGCGGGTTGCGGGTATTGGCATTGACGAGATTACGCATCAATAAGGCGTAGTGGAGTTCAATATCCTGCGGCACATCTAAAAAGACAAAATGCCCGTCCCCCAAGCCGGCTTCCACCGCTTCGTTTTTGCGGTTGAGCATTCTCTCGATTTTAAACACGATATTGCCTTTCGGTGTCATCATTTCCACTTCATCGCCGAGCAGGAATTTATTTTTAACCGCCACTTCCGCCATACCTTGTTCGTTGCGTTTGCCGGTAAATTCACCGACAAATTGCTGACGCTCGGAAATGGAGTAGCCGTACTCGTAGTTTTGATATTCATCGTGAGTGTGGCGGCGTAGAAAACCTTCCGTATAGCCACGGTGTGCCAGCGACTCAAGGGTATCCATCAATGCTGGGTCGAACGGCTTACCTGCGGCGGCATCGTCAATCGCTTTGCGGTAAACTTGGGCGGTTCTGGCACAATAGTAGAAAGATTTGGTACGCCCTTCAATTTTGAGGGAATGTACGCCGATTTGAGCGAGTTTTTCCACGTGTTGCACCGCACGCAAATCTTTCGAGTTCATAATGTAAGTGCCGTGCTCGTCTTCAAAAGCGGTCATTTGCTCGTCCGGTTTTTGACTTTCGGCTAACAAAAAGACTTTATTGGTAGTATCGCCCTCACCTAAGGTCGGTGCGACATTTTTGATCTCAATCTGTTGTGCCGGATCAATTTTCGACACAATGTTCCCCACATCATCAACCTGACCTTCTTCCACTTGGTATTCCCAACGGCACGCATTGGTGCAAGTGCCTTGGTTCGGATCACGTTTGTTGATATAGCCGGAGAGCAGGCAACGCCCCGAATACGCCATACATAACGCACCGTGAACAAAAATTTCGATTTCCATATCCGGCACTTGCTCACGGATTTCGGCAATTTCTTCAATGGATAATTCACGGGATAAAATTACACGGGTTAAGCCCATCTGTTTCCAGAATTTCACCGTTGCCCAGTTTACCGCATTGGCTTGTACCGACAGGTGAATATCCATTTGCGGAAAATGTTCACGCACCAGCATAATCAGACCGGGGTCGGACATAATCAACGCATCGGGCTGCATATCCACCACCACTTGCAAATCCTTAATAAAGGTTTTGAGCTTGGAATTATGCGGTGCGATGTTCACCACCACATAGAATTTTTTGCCGAGGGCGTGGGCCTCATCAATACCGATCTTCAAATTGGCGTGGTTAAATTCATTGTTACGCACACGCAGGCTGTAACGAGGCTGCCCCGCATAGACGGCATCTGCCCCATAGGCAAAGGCATAACGCATATTTTTCAGCGAACCTGCAGGGGATAAAAGTTCGGGTTTTTGTAACATTTCAATTCTCTTCTGATAACAAGTCAGGGTTTTCCAGAGTGGAAAACGTAAAGGGGCGTTATTTTATATGAAGAATGCTATTTCTCTAAGCGAAAATTGAGGTAATAAATGAGGGTTAAGCGTTTAAACATCACGCTATTTTGTATGCGCTTGGTTTACAGGCGAGGTAATCAAAAAGACTTTTAGCACTGTTTAACTAACTTAAGTGTCTAATATTATGTCGCCAACGTACAAAATAGATATTTCAATATCATTGTAGGGACTCCATTCTGGCGTCCGATAAAATCGCATTATTTCACGATTTTTCGGTATTATGTAGCAAATGCACAAAAATAGACATTTTAACGGAATGTAGGGACACACTGCGTGTGTCCTTTATAAAAATCAAATTATTTCAATAGGTTAAAATCCGGACACACGCAGTGTGTCCCTACAAGAGAACAAAAAACGACTTTGTGCAACGGCTATATAATATTGAGATTTTCTTAAACGGACGCAAGCATTGCGTCCCTACCGTTTGCTCAAAATGGTATTTTGTGAATCTGCTAGATATGTCAAAAAATGTCGTCAAACAGACCGCTTGCTATTTAGTTTTCAACTTTATTTTTAACGCTAAGGTAGAGCCACAGTGCTAATAGCGCACAAGCCGATATGACTACCGCGGAAGAGTAGAAAATATTCCCAATGCCGACCAGTGGCGAAACAATACCGCCCAAAAAGAACGGTGCAAAGCCGAGCAGCGCAGACGCTGCTCCGGCGTGTTCCCTTTCACTCTCCATTGCCAGAGATGAAATTGCCGGTAACGGTAAACCGGTCAGCAGTAACATCAAGAAGAAACCGAGCTCTACTAAAAACCAGTGTGGCTGGATAAGCAAAACCACTGCGGTATAGAGGACTGCGGTTACGAAGCCGAGTACTCCCACGCCGAGCGGTTTGCCAATTTACTGCCAAGATTGGAGCCAATAACTAATGCAGCACCGTTTGCACCAAAGCAGAGGCTGAATGCCATTGACGATAAACCGTAAATACTTTGCAAGATAAAGGGGGAGGCGGCGATATAGGCAAACATCGCACCAAATAGGAACGTTTCGATCCCGACATAGTGCATAAACAGGCGGTTTTTAATGATTTTACCGAATGAGCCGAATACGGATAGTACCGAGCCTTGCAAGCGTTTTTCTTCTGCCAAGCTCTCGCACAGACGCAGGCTGAACAGGGTAACAACCACGCCAATGAAGGTGAGGAAAATAAAAATCCCTTTCCAATTGATATATTCTAACAGCAGGCTGCCTAAAATAGGGGAGATAATCGGCGCAAGCCCGTTAATTGTCATCAGTAAGCCGAAAAAGCGGGTCATTTCTCGCCCTCGATAAAGATCGGTAACTATCGCACGGGAAATCACCACACTGCCTGCCGACGATAATCCCTGCACGATCCTCAACGCAATCATTGTTTCAATATTGGGTGAAAAAACGATCGCAATGGTGCTTGCGATATAAACTAGCAGCGATAAAATCAGCGGTTTCTTCCGCCCGAATTTATCGCTGATAGGTCCGAGTAAAAGTTGCCCGACTGCCAATCCGATCATCGCAGTGGTCAGCGTAAGTTGGGTCATTGATGTTGTGGTATGGAAAAATTCTGCAAGCTGTGGTAGAGACGGAAGGTAGAGATCGACGACAAAAGGGCCGAATGCCGAGAGTATGCCGAGCAATAGTGCTAAGAAAAATTTAGAGTTTGCTTTAGTCATCATAGTTGTTATTAAAAATTAAAAGACAACATTATTGTTGAAAAAAACAAGCGGTCGGAAATTTGCAACATATTACAAAATTCAAACCGCTTGTAAGTCGTATAGTAGGTTATTTTGCTGCAACCGTAAAACGTTGGAATAAGTGAGCTTTTTGCTCAACATCATCGGCAATAGCAATGGCTAAGTCTGCCACTGAAATTCCCGCAGGTTCATCACCATTCATTAATAACTCTTCACCACCTAAGCGGTAAGAGCCTAAACGTTCTTCGCTAAATCCACTCTCTTCACCTAAACACGCTGGTGGAGAAATAAACGCCCAGTTTACATCACGGCGATCACGCAAGTCATTTAATAAATGGCGGGCTGCATTAGCGCCATCATAGATTTCTTTTGGGAAATCGGGTGTGTCCATAACTTGTAAATTAGGCGCTACGTATAAACTACCTGCACCACCTACAACTAATAGGTAAGGTATTGCTGCTGTTTTCGCTGCTTCTAGAATAGCGTTTGCACCGCGCGTGAAATCTGCACCGATATTTGGGTTATGCCAACCGGGGTTGAAAGCACTCACAACTGCGTCAAACCCTGCTAATTGTTCGGCAAATTTTGCATTTTCTACATCAAAAGCGACTGCTTGTACGTTGTTTGCTTTGAGTACTTTATCTACATTACGTGCAAAACCAACTACTTGATGACCACGATCAGCAAGCTCTTTCACGACTGCTGCCCCAACATAGCCAGTTGCACCGATTACTGCGATTTTTTTCATCTTTAATTCCTCTTAATTATTGATGATTAAAACATTGAACGGCCGCTTTCAGTTTTTTCCGGCACGGCTTGGATCACGTCCCAGTGTTCCACGATTTTACCGTTTTCATCAAAACGGAAAATATCCACGACCGCCTCGCCTTTATCGTTTTCGTCCATTGTGCTGTGAACGTGCAACATTACCAAATCACCGTCAGCCATTACACGCTTGATTTCTGCTTTGGATTTTGGGTGTGCTTTTAAAAATGGAACGAATGCATCAATAAATGCCTGTCCGCCATCTGCAACAGTTGGGTTATGTTGCAAGTATTCTTTGCCAACATATTTTTCCGTAGCTTCTTTGACTTTGTGTTGATTGAATGCCATTTCGTAAAATGCCAACGCTGTCGCTTTATTTTGCTCCGGCGTAGTGGCAGCAACTGCCGAGAAAGAAGTGAAAAGTGCAATAGCGGTTAAAAGTGATTTTTTCATTTTGTCGTTTCCTTAATTTTCGTTGTTCATTATGAATTGGTATTATAATGAAATAAAAATAGAGATAAACCGCAGTTTTTGAATAATATTGTTTCATTTTTTGAAACAAATAGTGGAAAATGAGGGGGGTATAGCTGAAGCACTGTTTTTGTATGCGCTGACGTAATGGCTATTTCAATGTCATTGCTGGGATTGAGGTACAAAGGCGTTTATTAACGGCTAGATGATTTCAGGAGAGATAAACGGACGCCGACTTGGCGTCCTTCGCTATAAGTAAAGGTGCAATTTTGCGTAACGACATCATATCGCAAGTTTTTCTATCAAACGCACCGCTTGTGCTTCATTATTCAGGTTGTGCGACTTTATCGATCAAAAACTGCGTCAGTAGCGGTACGGGGCGGCCGGTTGCGCCTTTGGCTGCGCCGGATTTCCACGCTGTACCGGCAATATCAAGGTGCGCCCACGGGTAGTCTTGGGTGAAGTTGGAGAGGAATTGCCCTGCGGTAATCGCCCCGCCGAAACGCCCGCCGATATTGGCGAGATCGGCAAAGTTGGATTTTAGCATTTCTTGATATTCTTCGCCAAGCGGTAAACGCCAAGTGCGATCGTCTGCTTTTTCCGCCGCTTGCAATAGCTGGTCGGCAATCTGATTATCCGTGGAAAGCAAGCCGCTGGTGTGGTGACCTAATGCGACGATGCACGCACCGGTAAGGGTGGCGATGTCAATCACTAATTCAGGGTTGAAGCGTTTAACATAAGTGAGTACATCGCACAGCACTAAACGCCCTTCGGCATCGGTATTCAGCACTTCAACGGTTAAGCCCGACATTGTGGTAAGAATATCACCCGGTCGGTAGGCATTGCCGTCCGGCATATTTTCGCAGCCGGCTAACACGCCGATGACATTAAGCGGTAAATTGAGTTGGGCGATCGCTTGCATTGTACCATAGACGGACGCTGCGCCGCCCATATCGTATTTCATCTCGTCCATTGCTTCCGACGGCTTAATGGAGATACCGCCGGAGTCGAAGGTCAGCCCTTTGCCGACCAGCACAATCGGTTTGGCGGACGGGTTCGGGTGGTTTTTGTATTCGATGACAGACATAAACGCCGGATTTGCCGAGCCGCGTGATACGGCGAGATAGCTGTGCATACCGAGGGCTGACATCTCTTTTTCGTCAATCACGCTGG
Organism: Muribacter muris; assembly: GCF_004569585.1. Classification (NCBI taxonomy): domain Bacteria; kingdom Pseudomonadati; phylum Pseudomonadota; class Gammaproteobacteria; order Pasteurellales; family Pasteurellaceae; genus Muribacter; species Muribacter muris. Next base: position 29,286 of record NZ_SPPA01000003.1, read on the forward strand.
TGGTGATATTGGCATAACGTTTGCCGAGTGCCACTGCCAGTTCGCTGAGGTATTTCGGGTTACAGACATTCGGCGGGCAGTTTGCCACATCTTTTGCACATTTTACTCCGTAAGCGACCGCTTGCCCTTCCAAAATGGCTTTTTCAACCAGCGGTTGTTGTTCGGTATCGCAGGCAAAATGGAGCGTTGTCAGCGTAGGATTTGGGGCTTTTTGGCGTTTAAATTCATCGTAGCGGTATTGGTTTTCCTGCACCGCTTCAATTGCAAACCGCACGTTCCAATAGGCTGTACGATGTTGCACGCTCAATTCCGTTAAGGCACAGACTGCGTGATTAACATTGATTTCACCAAGCGTTTGCGCCATTTTTTGCACAATTTGTTTATATTGGCGATCGCTTAACGCTGCCGGTTTACCGCAGCCGAGGAGTAATACACGAGTTGCCGCCACGTTCGGCACATTGTGTAATAACAGGCTTTGCCCTAATTTGCCGGTGAGATCGCCGGTTTTTAGCAGGTTGGTGAGGTAGCCTTGGCTGAGGGTGTCCAACTGCGCGGCGGCTGACGTGAGCTGATTGTCTTCATAGACGCCCACGACTAAACAGTCGCTCGCTGGGTTGGCAAGTGCCAAATCGGCTAAACGAAATTCCATAAAATCCTCCCGTGATTTTTTCTGTGTAAAAGGGTATGATTACGCTTTTGCAAGCGGTCGGTTTGGGCAAACTGTTTTCAACATAATGCCAAACTCAAAGATGGCGAACAATGGGGCGGAACGCTCATCAATGTAGCGTGCTGATATGTCATTTGACATAAATGGATTGCAAATAGTTTGCCCAAACCGACCGCTTGCAACTTGGCGTTAAGCTACCCTGTTAATAAAAAATTGCAAGTAATAATTTGCAAAACGAGAGTGGATTGTGATTTTAAGTCGATATTTAACCAAAGAGATTTTTAAAAGCCAAATTGCTATCTTATTTATTTTGTTGGTGATTTTCTTCTGCCAACAATTAGTGCGAGTACTCAGTTCGGCGGTGAGCGGCAAAGTGCCGACCGATTTGGTCTTGAGTCTGCTGGGGCTGGGAATGCCGACAATGGCACAACTGATGTTGCCGTTGTCGCTCTTTATTGCGTTATTGCTTACCCTTGGGCGTTTTTATGCGGAAAGCGAAATTACCGTGATGCGAGCCTGCGGGGTCGGGCAGAGTTTGTTGGTCAAGTCCGCCCTGTTTCTGTCCCTTTTTACGACCGTGATTGCCGTTTATAACGTATTTTGGCTGACCCCTTGGGCGATCAATAAACAGAGCGAAATGTTGGCGGAGGCGAAAGCCAATCCCCGTTTTGCTGCCCTGTCAGCCGGGCAATTTATGTCCGCCGGCGGTTATGTTTTATTTATTGATAACATTGAAAATAATCGGATTAACGATATTTATGTGTTCCAGCCGGATCAGCAGAAGAAAAACAAACCGTCCGTGGTGTTTGCCGAATCGGGCGAGCTGCAAGGCTTGCCGAACGGCGATCAACGCCTCAATTTAACCAACAGTACCCGCTACGAAGGCACGCCGCAGACAGCGGATTTTCGCATTTCACACTTTGATCGTTACAGTGCCTATTTAGGCTATCAAGATGTAGAAACCGATGAAAAATTGGTGCAACGGGCGGATTTCAACAAGCTCATTCAGGATAATTCCCTCGAAGCGAAGTCCGAATTGCAATGGCGTTTTGCCTTGATTTTTGCCGTACCGCTGATGGCGTTGTTAGCCGTGCCGATGAGCAGTGTGAACCCTCGCCAAGGGCGATTTGCCAAATTATTGCCGGCATTGTTGCTGTATTTAATTTATTTTTTGTTGCAAAGCTCTCTTAAATCGGCGGGCGGATCGGGCAAAGTCGATGCTACGTTGTGGATGCCGTTGGTGTCGCTCGCTTTCTTGCTACTCGGGATTGTGCTGAACAGTTGGGACAGCAAAGCGATGTCCGCGCTGCGTTACCGTTTTCACGCCCAAAAGGTGAAGAACTAAATGAATGTATTAGAACGTTATATCGGAAAAACGATCCTTGCCGCCATTATGCTGACCCTGTTTATGTTGGTCGGCTTGGGGGCGATTATTAAATTTGTCGAAGAATTTCGTGATGTCGGCAAAGGCAGTTATGACGGCTTAATGGCGGCGTACTACACCTTTTTAACTATTCCCCGTGATGTCGAAACATTTTTCCCGATTGCCGCCCTGCTCGGCTCATTGATGGGGCTTGGCACACTTGCCAGCCGCAGTGAATTAGTGGTGATGCAAGCCTCCGGTTTCTCCCGTTTCCGCATCGGGTTAGCGGTGATGAAAACCGCCATTCCGTTGGTGGTATTCACAATGGTGATCGGGGAGTGGGGAGTGCCGCAAACGGAGCAGTTTGCCCGTAATATGCGCTCAATCGCCCAAAGTGGCGGTTCAATGCTCTCAACCCAAGGCGGTTTTTGGGCGAAGGACGGCAAGGATTTCATCTATATTCGCCACATTCAGGACGAAACACACTTGCAAAATGTGATGATTTACCATTTTGATGAACAGAAAGCCTTACAAGCGATCACCAAAGCGGAACGGGCTATCTATTCGGCGGCACAAGGCTGGATTTTGCAGCAGGTGGAAAAATCCCGTGTCGGCGAGCAGGCAATTAGCCAAGGCAAAGAGCCGGATCAGCAATGGCAAACCAGCATTACGCCAAGTAAATTGGGGATTGTATCGCTCAAGCCGGAATCGCTCTCTATCTCGGGCTTGGCGGATTACGTCGGCTTTTTGAAAGACACGGGGCAAGATCCGAAACGTTTTGAAATCACCTTTTGGCGAAAAGTTTTTCAGCCTGTTTCAATGGCGGTGATGATGTTGCTGGCGATTTCCTTTATTTTCGGGCCGTTACGCAGCAGCACAATGGGCGCAAAAATCGTGATTGGCATTATCGCCGGCTTTGTGTTTTATGTCGCCAATATCGTGTTTGGTAATCTGAGCTTAGTTGTATTGTGGCTACCGGTGGCGGTGGGGGCGTTGATCCCAAGCCTACTCTGCTTAACGATTATTTGGTGGCTGCTCACTAAAAAGCGGGATTAAGTTATTAGAGAGGGAATATTATGTTGAAAAGAATGCAGCTAAAAAACTTCACGGTATTTAATGATGTAAATTTAGAATTCTCAAGCGGCTTAAATGTGATTATCGGTGAAAATGGTATGGGGAAATCCCATTTATTGAAAGTCGCTTATTCAATGATTGCTAGTAGCTTTGAACAGAGCAAAGGGTTAAATGTTATTTCCCCAACAAAATCGTTAATGCAAAAAGCCTATGCGGATAAACTAGTCAATGTTTTTCGTCCTGAAAGTTTAGGTAGATTAGTGCGTAGAAAGCAAGGACGAGAGCGATGTGAAATAACACTAGAATTTAAAAATAAAGAGCAAAATTGTGGATTAAGTTTTTCTACGAATAGTAAAACGGAAGTACAAATTGAAAAGCTAAATCATAGTTGGCAGGATAAAGCACCAGTATATTTACCAACAAGAGAATTATTAACTATTTACCCAAACTTCACTACAATATATAAAAATAATTATCTTGAATATGATGAAACCTATTATGATACTTGTATTCTATTAGGGGCTTTATTAGCAAAAGGCCCAAGGGAAGAAAAAATAAAAGAACTTTTATTGCCTTTAGAAGAAGAAATGGGGGGAAAAATCATTTTAGATAAAAATGGACACTTTTATATTCAAGGACAAGGAAAAATGGAAATGCCCTTAGTTGCTGAGGGATTACGCAAGTTGGCAATGATTGCCCGTTTAATTGCAACAGGAGCATTACTTGATAAAGGGATTTTATTTTGGGACGAGCCAGAAGCTAATCTGAATCCTAAACTAATCAAAGTGATCGCAAAAACTATTTTGCATTTATGTCGAAACGGTATTCAAGTATTTATTGCTACACATTCATTATTTCTATTACGAGAGTTAGAAATTTTATCTAAACAGTCTGATTTTAATGGAGTAAGCCAACGCTATTTAGGATTAAAATCCAGTAAAGATGGTATTACTATTGAACAAGGTAATGAAATTTATGATATTGAAACCTTAACAGTATTAAATGAATCTTTAATGCAATCTGATCGCTATCTTAATTTGTAGGTAAATATGAAAGAAATTATAGAAAGCAATATACGTTTTCATTTTCCTAATGAATTAGCAATAAAATATGATGATGAAATATTTTATCAGAAATTTAAAAGTATTGCTCAAGGAACAAAAGCAATCGATATTCTTTATATTAGTAATCCAATAGCTTGGATGATTGAAGTTAAAAATTATCAAAAAAGAGTTATTAATAAACAAATAATCGAACCCGAACAACCATCTAAATTACCCGAAATAATTGCCACGAAAGTTAGGGATACAATGGCAGGTATATGTTGTTTAAAATATGATAATAACAATATAGATCTTCAGTCCTTTGCAGAGAATTTTTTAAAACAACGTAAATTAAAAATAGTCTTCCATTTAGAACAAGATGAGGCATATGAGAGGTTTAGGCCTATTGATCCTGCCGATATTTTACAACGATTAAAAGTTTTACTGCGTAATGTTGATCCAAATCCCTATATTGTTAATTGTACTAATTTGCTGGAAAAATTTGATATTAGCTGGTCTGCGGAAAGAGAAAATTAGGTAAAAGAATTATGTCTAAACTCCGTTTTGTCCATTTAAAAGTGCATAGCGATTTCTCGATGATCAACGGTTTGGCGAAAGTCAAACCGCTGGTGAAAGCCTGTGCTGCCAATGAAATGGTGGCAATGGCATTGACAGACTTCACCAATTTCTGCGGGTTGGTACGCTTTTACGGCGAAGCACTGGGGGCGGGGATTAAACCGATTATCGGGGCGGATGTTGTAGTGCGCCCTGAGTCGGAGAGCGAGGAACGCTTTGAACTCACCCTATTGGTGAAAAATAATCTCGGCTACAAAAACATCACCCTGTTATTGTCGAAGGCTTACCAGCAGGGCTATGTCGATGTGCCGGTGATTGAAAAAGCGTGGCTGGCGGAGCTGAACGAAGGCATTATTCTGCTCTCTGGCGGGCGTAACGGCGATGTGGGCAAAGCGCTACTTAAAGAGAATGAAGCGGAAGCCGAAGCATTGCTGACATTCTATCAAACCCATTTTCCCCAACACTATTACCTCTCATTGTGCCGCACGGGACGAGCGGACGAAGAACGTTATATTCAACAAGCGGTCGCCTTTTCGCAAAAATTTGCGATTCCGTTGGTGGCGGTAAATGATGTGCTGTTTTTGCAGGCGGACGATTTTGAGGCGCACGAAATTCGGGTCGCGATTCACGATAGCTTTACCCTTGACGATCCGAAACGCCCGAAAAGATATTCCGAGCAGCAATATTTCCGCTCGGAACAGGAAATGGTCGAGCTGTTTGCCGATATTCCGCAGGCAATTGAAAATACCTTGCTTATTGCTCAACGTTGTAATGTTACCATTCGCTTGGGCGAGTATTTCCTGCCCAATTTCCCGACCGGTGAACTGTCCACCGAAGATTTTCTAGTGCAAAAATCCCGTGAAGGATTAGAAGAGCGGCTGGCATTTTTATTCCCCGATCCGCAGGAACGGGCAGACAAGCGGGCGGTTTATGACGAAAGATTACAAGTCGAACTCGATGTGATTAACCAAATGGGCTTTCCCGGCTACTTCTTGATCGTGATGGAATTTATCCAATGGTCGAAGGATAACGATATTCCCGTTGGGCCGGGGCGGGGTTCGGGTGCCGGCTCACTGGTGGCGTATGCACTGAAAATTACCGATCTTGATCCCCTTGCCTTTGATCTGCTTTTTGAGCGTTTTCTCAATCCGGAACGGGTGTCGATGCCCGATTTTGATGTCGATTTCTGTATGGACGGACGGGATCGGGTGATTGAACACGTCTCCGAAACCTACGGGCGACAAGCGGTATCGCAAATTATTACTTTCGGTACAATGGCGGCGAAAGCGGTTATCCGTGATGTCGGGCGGGTGCTGGGGCATCCGTATAGCTTTGTCGATCGCATTTCTAAACTGATTCCGCCCGATCCGGGAATGACGCTCGCCAAAGCCTTTGCCGTTGAGCCGAAACTACAAGAAATTTATGACGCCGATGAGGAAGTACAAGCCCTGATCGATATGGCTCGCAAATTGGAGGGGGTAACCCGTAACGCCGGTAAGCACGCCGGCGGGGTCGTGATTGCGCCTACGGCGATTACCGATTTTTCACCGCTCTATTGTGATGCCTACGGTCATCACCCGGTTACTCACTTTGATAAAAACGATGTGGAATATGCCGGCTTGGTCAAATTCGACTTCTTAGGGCTGCGAACACTCACGATTATTAAATGGGCGTTGGAAATGATTAACCAACGGCTTGCGACAGAGGGCAAACCACCGATTCAGATTGAAAGCATTCTGTTGGACGATAAAAAAGCCTTCGATTTATTGCTGAAAGCGAAAACCACGGCGGTATTCCAACTGGAATCACGGGGAATGAAGGATTTGATTTCACGCCTAAAACCCGACTGTTTTGAGGATATTATTGCGTTAGTGGCGCTTTTTCGACCGGGGCCGTTGGAGTCGGGAATGGTGCAGAACTTTATCGACCGTAAACACGGGCGGGAGGAAGTCTCCTACCCCGATGCACAATATCAGCACGAGTCGCTCAAGCCGATTTTAGAGCCGACTTACGGCATTATCCTGTATCAAGAGCAGGTAATGCAGATTGCACAAGTGCTGGCGGGCTATACCCTTGGCGGTGCGGATTTACTGCGGCGGGCAATGGGGAAGAAAAAGCCTGAGGAGATGGCAGCACAGCGTTCCACCTTTGAAAGCGGGGCGATAAAAAACGGCGTGGACGGCGAACTGGCGATGAAAATCTTCGACTTGGTGGAAAAATTTGCCGGCTACGGCTTTAACAAATCCCACTCGGCAGCCTATGCGTTGGTGTCTTATCAAACCTTATGGCTGAAAGCGCATTATCCGGCGGAATTTATGGCGGCGGTGATGACCTCTGAGATGGATAATACCGATAAAATTGTCGGCTTTTACGATGAGTGTATCAATATGGGTCTGACGGTTGTGCCGCCCGATATTAACAGCGGTAAGCACCGTTTCAGCGTGAATGAGAAAGGCGAGATTGTGTACGGCTTGGGGGCGATTAAAGGTGTGGGCGAAGGGCCGGTCGATGCGATTTTGGAAGCCCGCCAAAAAGGCGGGATTTTCAAAGATCTGTTTGATTTAACTGCGCGTGTGGATCTGAAAAAAGTCAATCGCCGTACCTTTGAGGGCTTAATTATGGCGGGGGCATTTGATAAACTGGGCCCTCACCGTGCTGCGCTGATGAAAAACTTGGAAGATGCCCTCAAAGCCTCGGATCAACACAGCAAAATGGAAGCGCTGGGGCAAAGCGATATGTTCGGCGTGCTGACGGAAACGCCCGAAGAAGTGCAAAGCGCCTATGCCAATACGCCGAAATGGACGGAACAAGCGGTGCTGGAGGGGGAAAAATCAACACTCGGTTTATATTTAAGCGGACACCCGATCGGGCGTTTCCTCAAAGAGCTGGCACATTATGCACCGGCTCGGCTGAATGAATTGCAGCCAACCTATCGAGGACAAACCACCACAGTGGCAGGGATTATTATGGCGACCCGCATCGCCGTTACCAAACGGGGCAATCGGATCGGTATCGCCAGTATTGAGGATCGTGCCGGTAAGCTGGATATTACCCTGTTTTCCGAAGCGTTGGAGAATTACGGCGATCTGCTGCAAAAAGATCAGATTATTATTGCGACCGGTGCGGTGCAAAATGATGATTTCAGCGGCGGGTTAAAAATGTCGGCACGGGAGCTGATCAGTTTAGACGATGCCCGCAGCCGCTATGCAAAAAGTTTGGCTCTGGCGATCAATCAAGAACAGATTACGCCGCAGTTTATCAAAACCTTGGCGGAACTGATTGAGCCTTATAAAGAGGGCATTTTGCCGCTCCATTTCTACTATCAAAGCCCCGAAGGGCGAGCCTTACTGCGTGGCGGGGTAGAATGGTGGGTCAGCCCGAAAGAAGAAATGCTGACCAAGCTGAAAAATTTACTCGGCGAAAATGCCGTTGAACTGGAATTTGAATAATGAAGGATACCCGAATGTTTAGCCGCCTTGATGCAAAAATCTCGCTGTTTTCGACCGCTTGTATCGGTCTGTTTTTTCTGCTGATCCTGCATTTTAAATGGAGTTATAACGTCCTGCCGATGCTACTTAGTCTGATTGGGATCGCTGTTATTGTGCAAGGGGTTAAGCAAACGCCGTGGCGCTTGGAAAGGCGTAATAAAGGGCTGATTATCGCCTTTATCGGCTACTTTTTGTTGTTTATCCTCTCTTTGCTCATTCATCAAGGTAAAGCCAAAGAGCTGGATTTGCCGAGCCGAATGTTACTCGTGCTGCCGTTATTGGCGGTCTGCTACCGATTTAAACCTAATCCGCTTTGGATTTTGTATGCTATCGTGCTGGCAACATTGAGTGCCGGCGTGGTGGCGGTAGTACAATTTTTCGGGTTGGGAATGCCGCATATTTTTCCGGTACATATGTATATTCAGTCGGGCGGCATCATAATGAGCTTGGCGATGTTTAGTCTGGCCGCTGCATTTTTCTTCAAGCAACGCCGAATGCATCTTTGGTTATGGTTGAGCATTTTTGCTTGCGGTGTGGGTATTTTGGCTGCCGTGCTTAATCAATCACGGGGGCCTTGGGTGGTCGCGCCTTTTATCTTAGCCGTGATTTTGTGGTTTAACCGCAAACTGTTATCGAAATGGTTTATTGTATTGTTACTACTGATTGCGTTAGTGGCGGGCGGCTTCGGCGGGCATTTGATCGAGCAGCGTTGGCAGCAGGCGAGAAACGATATTACCCAATATATTGAGCAAAATAACGGTTCAAGCTCGTTGGGCGCACGTTTTGATATGTGGAAAAGTGCATTATTGGGCATTCAAGAAAAACCGATTTTCGGCTGGGGGCTGCAAGGTGTGAAAACAATGCGTCAGCAACACGCAGAACAAAAACAAATTTCAAAAGTTGCCGGGGAATTTGGCCACGCCCATAACCAATATTTGCACGATGCCTCTGCACGAGGTTTGCTCGGTTTAGCGGCTCTCTTGGCGATTTTCCTCGTGCCGTTACGGCTGTTCTGGCTAGGAATGAAGCGTTCAGCACCTCAATCGCTTGCCCGTTTATGGGGTGTATTAGGTATGGTGCATATATTGGCAATAATGGGCTATTGTTTAAGCCAAAGTTTTCTGTCGCACAATTCCGGAGTGATGTTTTACGGCTTTGTGGTTGTGCTGTTGCTTGGTTTGCAAAAAAATGCGTCAATCCGACCGCTTGACGATGAGAAAATCGAATGATCCGCCTGCTTTATACCCTGCTTAGCTATCTGGTGCAGCCGATCATTTTGCTGTTAATGTGGAAACGAGGCGGCAAGCTGCCGGCGTACCGCCGTCGTTTACAAGAGCGTTACGGCTGCTATCAAGGTATGCAAAAGCCGAAAGCGAACGGTATAGTGATCCACGCTGCGTCAGTAGGGGAGGTGATTGCCGCCACCCCGTTGGTTAAAGCAATTCAAACCGCCTACCCGACCTTGCCGATTACGATGACAACGGTTACCCCGACAGGTTCGGCACGGGTGGAGGCGGCGTTCGGTAAGACGGTTTCGCATTTTTATCTGCCCTATGATCTGCCTGATGCGATCAAGCGTTTTTTAGGTTTTGTCGAGCCGACACTCTTTATTGTGATTGAAACGGAGCTGTGGCCCAATTTAATCCACCAAATGCACCTGCACCGCATTCCTTTTGTGATTGCCAATGCCCGCTTGTCGCCACGCTCGGCACGCCGTTACGGTTGGGTACATTCAACGATTAAGGCAATGCTGGGTGAAATCCGCTTGATTTTGGCGCAGGATGAAGTCAGCGCCGATCGCTATCTTGAACTGGGTTTTCCGCCCGAACGGCTCGTCAATGCAGGTAATCTGAAATTTGACCTTGAAATCAGCGACCATTTACGCCAAAAAGTATCCAATACTGCTGAAATGCTAGGGCTGACCAAGCGGGCGGTATGGATCGCCGGCAGCACTCACGAGGGCGAAGAGAAGATGATTTTGGACGCCCATCAGCAACTGCTGCAACGCTATCCCGATTTGGTGCTGATCCTTGTGCCGCGCCACCCGGAACGGTTTGAACAAGTGGAAGCCTTAATCAAAAAAACAGGCATTCGCTATGTAAAACGTTCACGCCATCACCCTTTAACGGCAGATACCCACGTTTTATTGGGGGATACAATGGGCGAAATGATGTTACTCTACGGTCTAGCGCAAATTGCGTTTGTCGGCGGCAGCTTAGTGAAGCACGGCGGGCATAATCCCCTTGAATCGATCGCCTTTGAACTGCCGGTGATTTCGGGAGTACATACCTTTAATTTTCCGGAAGTGTTCACCAAATTACGCAATGTGAACGGTTTTATTGAAATTGAAAGCCGTGTTGATGTGTTAGTCCAAGCGGTGAGCGATTTGCTGGATTGTCCGCAAAAAGGGCAAAAAATCAGTCGGGCAGGGTTTGAAGTGCTGAAAGAAAATCAAGGCTCGCTTAAACGCCATTTAACCTTATTAGCCCCCTATATCGAGAAAGAAAATGCAGAAAAAAGTGATTTACGCCGGCACATTTGACCCGATTACCCACGGGCATTTAGACATTATTCAGCGTGCCGCAGCGTTATTTGACCGGCTCATTGTCGCCGTTGCCCATAATCCGAGTAAAAATCCGCTGTTTAGCTTATCGCAACGGGTGGAATTGGTGCAAAAAAGCACGGCGCATTTAGCCAATGTGGAAGTGAGGGGCTTTAGCGGCTTATTGGCGGATTTTGCCCGTGAGCTAGGGGCGGTCAGCTTAATTCGGGGGATTCGGGGCAGCGATGACATTGATTATGAAATCCAACTGGCGCAGCTTAACCATAAGCTGTCCGGTTCGCTTGAAACCCTATTTTTCCCACCGTCAGTGCAGTGGCGTTATCTCTCCTCGACAATGGTGAGGGAAATTTACCGCCACCACGGCGACATCACGCCTTTTGTACCGGACGCAGTGTGCGAATTGATCACGCGGTCGGTTAGTGAAAATAATGTGCAAAATGGATAAAAAGATGAAAAAAGACAGCCAAAACCTGATTTGGATCGACCTTGAAATGACGGGGCTAGATCCGGAAAAAGAACGCATTATTGAAATTGCGACAATTGTTACCGATAAAGATCTCACTATTTTAGCCGAAGGGCCGGTACTTGCCGTGCATCAGCCTGACACACTATTGGCAAAAATGAGCGAATGGTGTGTGAAAACCCACACGGAAAACGGCTTGGTCGAGCGGGTTAAGCAGAGCAAATTGAACGAACGGGCGGCAGAATTACAAACCCTTGATTTTCTTAAACAATGGGTGCCGAAAGGCGCTTCACCGATTTGCGGTAACAGCGTGGCGCAAGATAAACGCTTTTTATACCGCTATATGCCCGAATTGGCGGACTATTTTCACTATCGCCATTTGGACGTCAGCACCCTGAAAGAGCTGGCAAGCCGTTGGAAACCGGCAATGCTCGAACAATTCAGCAAGAAAAACAGCCATTTGGCATTAGACGATATTAAAGAGTCGATCGAAGAATTAAAATTTTATCGCACCCATTTTATCAATTTGGATTAACAATGCAGCCGACTTTTTATTTTGCCGATGAAACGGAAATGTTGCAGTTTGGGCAGAACTTTGCCCGCTATTTGCAATCCTATTTAGCGGGCGATGCAAACGCCGCTTTTGTGATTTATCTTAACGGTGAACTCGGGGCGGGCAAAACCACCTTTACCCGCAGTATTGTCAAGGCATTTGGGCATCAGGGGAATGTCAAAAGCCCGACCTATACCTTGGTTGAGGAGTACGCCCTGCCGCCGTTTCACCTCTATCACTTTGATTTATATCGGCTTGCCGATCCGGAAGAACTGGAGTTTATGGGAATTCGGGACTATTTTCGCCCGCAAGCTCTCTGTTTATTGGAATGGGCGAGCCGCGGGGAAGGGGTAATTCCCGCTGCCGATTTGGTGATTCAAATTTATTACGCCGAGCAAGGACGCAAATTGCATCTTTACCCGCAAAGTGAAGCAGCTCGCCAACTTTTACAAAAAATGTCATAAATCAGACCGCTTGATGATTTGAAATGAAAAATAAATGCTTAACTTATCTACAAACCGCCGTCATCGGCTTATGCTTAAGTGTATCGGTTGCGGCACGCACCGTGGTGGCAATTGACGCCGGACACGGCGGCAAAGATCCGGGCGCAATCGGCAAAACACTCGGCGTAAAAGAGAAAGATGTTACGTTGGCAATCGCCCGTGAATTAAAAGGAATGCTGGATGCCGATCCGAATTTTAAAGCCGTGATGACCCGTAATCGGGACTATTTTATCCCTTTGCCGAACCGAACGGAGATCGCCCGCAAAAATCGGGCGAATTTTCTCATCTCCATTCACGCCGATTCATCGCCGAGTTCCGAAAATTTAAAAGGGGCATCTGTGTGGGTATTATCCAACCGCCGTGCAAACGATGAATTGGGGAAATGGTTGGAAGATCACGAAAAACAATCGGAACTGCTCGGCGGGGCAGGCTCGGTGCTGGCGCATACCAACGAACGTTATCTCAACCAAACCGTGCTGGATTTACAATTTTCCCACGCACAGCGTTCCGGCTATGAACTCGGTAAAGCTGTGCTGGGCAAGTTGAGCAATATTACACCGTTGGTGAAAAGCTCGCCACAGCACGCCAGTTTGAGTGTATTGCGTTCGCCGGATATTCCGTCTATTTTGGTGGAAACGGGCTTTCTATCCAATGCGGTGGAAGAACAAAAATTGGCGACCACCGCTTACCGCCGCCAGATTGCAAGGGCGATTTATAACGGCTTAGTCGCTTACCGCAATGCTCACCCTGCGTTGAGCCGTAAGGTTGCCTATAAAGCGGCGAAAAACGAACCGCAAGCGGACAGCGTAAAAAACGTGCTGGCAGATATGGCGAAAAATGCGCCTAAAACGGACAAAAAAGAGTCATCGGTGGCAAAAGGCAAAGAAAAAAGCGAGCCGAAAGAGAGCAAGCAGAAACAAGCACCGATGACACAGGGGAAATCGGCAAAAGCCACGGCGGATAATCCGAAAGCGGATAACGCAAAAAGTGTCGATCCGAACGTTGCGTTCCACATAGTAAAGCAGGACGAAACCCTCTATTCGATTGCCAGAATGTACAAAACCAGCCCTGAAAAACTCAGCAAGCTCAACAATATCAAAGATAACAAAATTGTCGTGGGGAAAAAACTGAAGTTAAAATAACCTCGTTCGCACCCTTGCGTGGCAAGCGGTGCGTTTTCGTCCATTTTTTGCAAATCACTAAAGGAACAACAATGACAAATCCACTTCTCAATGCAACGGGTTTACCCCGTTTTTCACAAATCAAGCCTGAACATATTGAACCTGCCGTGCGTGAATTATTGCAACAATGTCGCCAAACCATTGAACAAGTAGCGCAAATTGCCGAACCGACCTGGGAAAATTTTTATCTGCCACAAGCAATGGCGGGTGATCGGCTCTCTCGGGCGTGGTCGCCAGTCGGACATTTAAATGCGGTGAAAAACAGCCCTGAATTGCGTGAAGCCTACCAAGCCTGCTTGCCGTTATTGTCTGAATACAGCACTTGGGCGGGGCAACATCAGGGCTTGTATCAAGGCTACCTTAAGCTGAAAAACAGTCCGGCATTTGAACATTACTCGATTGCCCAGAAAAAAGCGGTTGAAAACAGCCTGCGGGATTTTGAATTATCGGGCATTTCGTTGCCACCCGAAAAACAGCAGCGTTACGGTGAGATTTCAATGCGTTTGTCTGAACTGAGTGCGAAATTTAGCAATAATGTGCTAGATGCGACAATGGGCTGGGAAATCGTAATCGATAACGAAGCCGATCTTGCCGGCTTGCCGGAATCGGCGTTGGAAGCCGCCAAATTATCCGCGCAAAGCAAAGATAAAAACGGCTACCGTTTTACCCTTGAATTTCCAAGCTATTTGCCGGTGATGACCTATTGCGAAAACCGATCGCTCCGAGAAAAAATGTACCAAGCGTTTAATACAAGGGCTTCCGATCAAGGTGAAAACGCCGGTAAATGGGACAACTCGGCAATTATGGCGGAAACCTTAGCATTGCGGTTAGAGCTGGCGCAATTACTTGGTTTTGAAACTTATGCCGACTATTCCCTTGCCACCAAAATGGCGGAAAGCCCAAAACAAGTGATTGATTTCTTAGAAGATTTAGCCAACCGTTCTAAAGCACAAGGGGAAAAAGAGCTGGCGGCGCTGCGTGAATTTGCCGAAAAAAACTATGGTGTTAGTGAATTAGCACCTTGGGATATTGCGTTTTATAGCGAAAAGCAAAAACAGGCACTTTATGCGATCAACGATGAGGAACTTCGCCCCTATTTTCCGGAAGATCGGGTACTTTCGGGCTTATTTGAGCTGATTAAGCGAATTTTCGGAATGCGGGTGGTCGAGCAAACCGAGTTCGATAGCTACCACGATGATGTGCGTTTTTTCACTATTTTTGATGAAACCGACCGCTTGCGTGGCTCGTTCTACCTTGATTTATACGCTCGTGAACATAAGCGTGGCGGGGCGTGGATGGACGATTGTATCAACCAAAAACGCTTGGCAGACGGCACATTACAAAAACCGGTTGCCTATTTGACCTGTAATTTCAATAAGCCGCTCGGCGATAAGCCGGCACTGTTTACCCACGATGAAGTTACAACCTTATTCCACGAATTTGGCCACGGCATTCACCATATGCTGACCGAAATTGAGGTCGGCGATGTGGCGGGTATTAACGGTGTGCCGTGGGACGCAGTGGAATTGCCGAGCCAATTCCTTGAAAATTGGTGTTGGGAAGAAGAGGCGCTTGCCTTTATTTCTGGTCATTATGAGACGGGCGAACTGCTGCCGAAAGCAAAATTAACCCAATTATTGAAAGCGAAAAACTATCAAGCGGCGATGTTTGTATTACGCCAATTAGAGTTTGGGCTGTTTGATTTCCGCTTACATTTGGCAGCCCCGAAAGCGAATATCGTATTGGACACGCTCCAAGCGGTTAAATCACAGGTTGCCCTGATTAAAACGCCGGATTGGGTACGCACGCCCCATAGCTTTAGCCATATTTTTGCCGGCGGTTATGCGGCGGGCTATTATAGCTATTTGTGGGCGGAAGTTTTATCGGCAGATGCCTACGCTCGCTTTGAAGAAGAGGGTATTTTCAGCCGCACGGTCGGACAAGCGTTTCTTGATCATATTCTTACCCGTGGCGGTTCGGAAGAGCCGATGGTGCTGTTTGAACGTTTCCGTGGGCGGAAGCCGACCCTTGATGCGCTGTTAAGGCACAAAGGCATTGCCAATTAGTTTGAAAACGGGGGCTTCGGCTCTCGTTTTGCTTTTCTTTTCCTGCCTAAATCGTTAGAATTTGGTGCATTGATTATGATTGAGGAAGTGTGATGTCATTGGATCTTACCGATATTCGCCAACGGATTACCCAGTTGGATCGCCATTTATTGAAACTGTTGTCCGAGCGTCATCGTTTGGCGTTTGATGTGGTGCGCAGCAAGGAAATCAGCCAAAAACCGCTGCGTGATGTGGCACGCGAAAAGCAACTGTTGCAAGAATTGGTGAATTTTGCCGAGGCGGAAAATTATCAGCTTGATCCCGACTATATCACGCAAATATTTCAACGTATTATCGAAGACTCGGTATTAACCCAGCAGAATTATTTGCAAAATAAACTGAACCAAATGAAAGAGCAATGCGTCAGTGTCGCCTTTTTGGGAATGCGGGGTTCTTACTCTCACTTTGCCGCCCGCCAATTTGTGAAACAGTATCCGCAATCAATTACGGAATTAAGCTGTGCTTCCTTTGACGATGTGTTTGACAAAGTTAAAAACGGTGAAGCGGATTATGGCGTGTTGCCGTTGGAAAATACCACGTCCGGTTCGATCAATGAAGTGTACGATCTGCTACAACACACGGATCTCTCGCTGGTCGGTGAGTTAGCATACCCGATTAAACATTGCGTGTTAGGGGTGGAAAATGTCGCTTTGACGGAGATTGACACGATCTACACCCACCCGCAGCCCGCTTCCCAATGCAGCCAATTTATTCAAGGTTTAGATAAAGTGCATATCCGCTATTGTGAAAGCAGCTCTCACGCAATGCAGATGGTTGCCCGCCTCAATAAACCGAATTGTGTCGCTTTAGGCAATCAAGACGGCGGGCAATTATACGGGTTAGCCGTTTTAGCGAGCGATATTGCCAACCAAGAAAACAACATTACCCGTTTTATTGTGGTGGCTAAGCAGCAAGTAAAGGTATCGCCGCAGGTGCAGACAAAAACGTTGCTGTTAATGACTACCACTCAACAAGCCGGTGCATTAGTTGATGCGTTAATGGTGTTTAAAACCCACGGTATCCGAATGGTGAAATTGGAATCCCGCCCGATTTACGGTAAACCGTGGGAGGAAATGTTTTATGTCGAGCTAGAAGCGAATATCCACTGCGCCAATACACAGCAGGCGTTAGCCGATCTTAAAGCGGTAACCAGTTACACCAAAGTGCTTGGTTGCTACCCAAGCGAGATTATCGAACCGGTTAAATTATAAACGGACGTGCCGACAGGGTGTCGGCATTTTTTTATGATGAACAGAAATCGCAAATTTTCGCCCCCGCTAGTGCGGCGCAGACCGAAAAAAGCCGCGCCGTCTTTCGCCGAAACGGTGTTGGTGCTATTTAATAAACCTTATGATGTGCTGACCCAATTCAGCGATGATCAACATCGCTGCACGTTAAAAGATTTTATTGATATTCCGCACATTTATCCGGTCGGGCGGTTAGATCGGGATAGCGAAGGCTTACTGCTCCTGACCAATCACGGCGAAATTCAGCATCGTCTTGCTCACCCCCGCTTTGAGAAAGCAAAAACGTACTGGGTGCAGGTGGAGGGCGAGCCGCAGGACGCCGATTTAGCCAAGCTCCGACAAGGTGTAATGTTGAAAGACGGTCTGACTAAGCCCGCTAAGGTCGAGGTTATTAGTGATCCGCAGTTTAATTGGGCAAGTGCGCCGAAAATTCGGGAGCGCAAAACGATCCCGACATCGTGGTTGTCGCTGACGATTACCGAAGGACGTAACCGCCAAGTGAGACGAATGACCGCGTATATCGGCTTTCCTACCTTGCGTTTGATCCGAGTCGGAATGGGGAACTTTCGGCTTCACCCGTTAGAAAGTGGTGAATACCGCTCGCTAAGTGAGGTGGAAAAACGGCAGCTTTTTCAGCAATTACAATTACCGATCGTCTAAACAAGCGGTTAGATTAGGCGCATTTTTTGTAATAAGAGTGTAAAGGCACAAAAATAGATATTTCAAGATAATGATTGCACCATAAGTACGAAGGCGGTTGCGTGCGTCCAAACTCAAGAATCTCACTCTGAGATAGGGCATATGCAGGTGTGTCTAAGGTTTGATTAACCTCGTATTTTGTGCAATAGTTACACAATGCTAGGAAATTTCAGCAAAGAGGATAAAAAATGACTATTTTAGTAACCGGCGGTGCGGGCTATATCGGCTCTCATACCGTTGTCGAATTATTAAACGCAGGGCGTGAAGTGGTGGTATTGGATAACTTATCCAATTCTTCGCCGGTATCGTTGCAACGTGTTGAACAGATTACCGGCAAAAGCGTGCCGTTTTATCACGGGGATATTCTCGATCGTGAGCTGTTACGCCGTATTTTTGGCGAGCATCCGATTGACGCGGTGATTCACTTCGCCGGCTTAAAAGCGGTGGGTGAGAGTGTGCAGAAACCGTTGCACTATTATCAAAATAACGTAACCGGCTCGCTGGTGCTAGTGGAAGAGATGCTCAAAGCCGGCGTGCAGAATATTGTGTTCAGTTCGTCAGCGACCGTTTACGGCGACCCGCAACAAATCCCGATTACTGAATCTTGTGCGGTGGGCGGGACAACCAACCCGTACGGCACGTCAAAATATATGGTGGAGCGGATTTTAGACGATACGGTAAAAGCCTATCCGCAATTAAGTGCGGTGATTTTACGCTATTTTAATCCGGTCGGTGCACACGCAAGCGGTCTGATTGGCGAAGATCCTAACGGTATTCCGAATAACTTATTGCCGTATATCAGCCAAGTCGCTGTGGGCAAATTATCGCAGCTTTCCGTGTTCGGCAGTGATTATGACACACACGACGGCACTGGCGTGCGGGATTATATCCACGTTGTCGATCTTGCCCTTGGGCATTTAAAAGCGTTGGAACGCCACCAAAATGACGCCGGTTACCACGTCTATAATTTAGGCACGGGCACGGGCTATTCCGTGCTGGATATGGTAAACGCCTTTGAACAGGCGAATGGGATCAAGGTTGCCTATAAATTGGTTGAACGCCGTGCGGGTGATATTGCCGTCTGTTATTCTGACCCGAAAAAAGCCCTTGAGCAGTTGGGCTGGAAAACCGAACGTGATCTCACCCAGATGATGAAAGACACTTGGCATTGGCAAAAAAATAACCCTAACGGTTATAAAGGATAGCGTATGAACGAGCAAGCAACCCCTTCGATTTGGCAGCAAATTTTCACTAAAAATATGCTGTTGTGTATTTTTACCGGCTTTAGCTCCGGTTTACCGCTGTATGTGTTATTCCAACTTGTGCCGGCGTGGCTGACCTCCAGCCAAGTCGATATTAAAACCATTGGCTTTTTTACGCTGATCGGTTTTCCTTATACGTGGAAATTTATGATTTCCCCGTTACTCGACCGCTATTACCCGAATTTTCTCGGTCGCCGCCGCAGTTGGATGTTTATCACCCAAATCGGTTTGTTGGGGTTGCTTGTATTATTAGGGCAGTTTGATCCGGCTCAGGAAATTCAAACCGTTGCGGTGATCTCAACCGCAGTCGCAGTGTTTTCGGCGGTACAAGATATTGTGATTGATGCTTATCGGCGGGAAATTTTAAGCGATGCGGAATTAGGTTTGGGCAATTCCGTGCACGTTAATGCGTATCGGATCGCCGGCTTAATTCCGGGCGGTGTCTCGTTGGTATTAGCAGACAGCCTGCCGTGGGATAGCGTATTTTTATTCACCGCCCTCTTTATGCTACCGGGGCTGGTGCTTTCGCTGTTTTTAAGTACCGAACCCAAAGTGCCGACCATCGACCGCTCCGTGCCGTTTTATAAAGCGTTCACCTTACCGTTTAAAGAATTTTTCGGACGTAAAGGCGTGGCGGCAGGCTTAGGGCTGATTTTGTTTATCTTTATGTATAAATTTGGTGATTCGCTTGCCACATCGTTACAAACCAAATTTATTTTGGATATGGGCTTTAGTAAAAGTGATGTCGGCACAGTGGTAAAACTGAACTCACTGTGGGCATCGATTATTTCCGGAATGATTGGCGGGGTAATGATGATCCGGCTTGGGATTAACCGTTCGCTTTGGTTGTTTGGGTTTGTACAGTTAATCACCATTTTAGGCTTTGTATGGATGGCAAGCCACGGGCATTTTGACACTATCGGCGCGTATGAATTATTTGTCCTGACGACCGTCATCATCGGTGAGTACATCGGCGTAGGGCTAGGGACTGCGGCATTTGTCGCATTTATGGCAAAAGAGACCAATCCGCTTTACACCGCAACGCAACTTGCAATCTTTACCAGCTTATCGGCGATCCCAAGTAAAATCTTCGGGGCATTCTCCGGCGTGTTGGTCGAAAATTTCGGCTATACCCAATTTTTCTGGATCTGCTTCTTTGTCGGCATACCGGGTATGCTAAT
This sequence comes from Muribacter muris, assembly GCF_004569585.1. Classification (NCBI taxonomy): domain Bacteria; kingdom Pseudomonadati; phylum Pseudomonadota; class Gammaproteobacteria; order Pasteurellales; family Pasteurellaceae; genus Muribacter; species Muribacter muris. Next base: position 49,254 of record NZ_SPPA01000003.1, read on the forward strand.
GCTGCTGAAAGTCGCGCCGTGGTCGCAAAAAGCCTGATTTAGCCCTTGTAAAAAAGAGCATAAAAAAGACCGCTTGTGTAATCACAAGCGGTCTTTTTTTGGCTGAAACAGGCAAATAAATTTTGGAGTGTCGGAAAGGAATTTTTTTAATCGGTTAAAAATTTGTATTTTTTTAGTGAAAAGGGGCAAATTTGTGAGCTAGTTCGCAAAATAACACTCCACTATTTTACTTAATAATGAAGTGATACTACATTTAGTCGATGATTGACCAATAATAAGAGGAAAGGTTATGAAAACAGTTTCAATGAAAAAAACGGCACTCGCCTTATGTATTTCGGCATTGCTAAGTGGGCAGGGTATGGCGCAAAATACTTCCCAGCCAGCCAGCCAGCCAGCCAGCCAGCCAGCCAGCCAGCCAGATAATTATGGATTTCAATACGAGAAAAATTCAAACTTCCTTTATCCTATCGATCTGACCGATAAATTTAAATCGCAAAATCTGTTTAATTTGGAAAATGGTTCTATTACCTTGCGGGTGAGTTCCACATTAGGTTTTATGACTTTTTTAGGCGTTTCCAATAGTGAATCTGCGACACAATATGCCAGCTTTTATGTAAACCGGGCAAACGGCACGGATACTTTTGGAATAGAGCTTCGTAACGGTGGCAATTTAATTAACAATTCAGATCTTCGCGTTACTTTACCGGCTAATCATACGGATTTCAGAACCTTAACTTATACCTTTGATAAGGATAATCAGCAAATTACTATTTATGTGGACGGCGAAAAGGTGAAAACGCACTCGGCGTCTAAATTTTTCGCCGATATTCCGGGGCTAAATAGTGCTTTCTTAGGTAGAACCGAGCGTAATGATATAAAAGATTGGCGCACTATCAGTAATATTTATTATGCGGATTTAACGAAAGAGGTATTGACCGCCGAGCAAGTGAAAGCGAAGCATCAGGCGATTTTGGCGACTCATACGGAGCGTTTAGGGCGTGGTGAGGCATTCGGTGCACTCAGAGCAGAGAAACAGTCGTTATTTGTTAGCGGGCAAGGCGGTGCAGAGAATTACCGTATTCCATCACTTCTCACCACTAAAAACGGCGTTACCATTGCAGCGGTAGATAAACGTCATCAACATTCTGCTGACTGGGGCAATATTGATACGGTGATTCGCCGTAGTACGGACGGGGGCAAAACTTGGCAAGAGGACAAGGTGATTATTGATCTTGCCGAGCAGCCGTACGGTAATGAAAATTCGGCATTTTTAATCGATCCGTTAATGGTGCAGGATAAAAACTCCGGACGGGTATTTATGCTGGTAGATATGTTCCCTGAAACCCGTGGTTTCTTCGGCATCAACTCCCTTGAAGGTGAAGGTACGGGCTATAAGGAGATTAACGGTAAGTCTTACCGCGTGTTGTTAGATGCTCAAAATAATCAGTTTACTGTGCGGGAAAACGGGATCGTCTATAACGAAGCAAATCAACCGACCGATTATCGTGTTGTGGTTGAAGGCGATCCGCAGCGAGCCTTTAAAGATTTAGGGGATTTGTATCAAGGCGATCAGCGTTTGGGTAACATCTTTTTACTCACAAATTGGGAAGGTAACGATTCTGCACCGCTCAAAGCGAAAAAGACCGCTTCCCTATGGCTGACATACAGTGATGATGACGGGCAAACGTGGTCTAACCCGAAAGATATTACACCGCAAGTCAAAGCCGACTGGATGCGATTTATCGGTACTGGTCCAGGGTCTGGGATTCAGTTAAAGAACGGCAATTTAGTGATGCCGATTTACTATACCAATACTCACGGCGGTCCTTCACAATCGTCTGCGGTGATTATTAGCCGTGACGGCGGGGAGACGTGGGAAAGGGGCGAGTCGCCGAACGACCGAATTTTTGCTCAAGCAGGCGGCTCTCGATTACTTAATGATAATAGCCATATCATTACCGAATCCCAAGTAATCGAATTGGGTAATGGCGATGTTAAACTCTTTGCCCGTAGCCTTAAAGGTAATGTCTTTATCGCTACCAGTAAGGACGGCGGTTACACTTGGTTACCGGATGTTGAAATTGATCCGGTAATACTTGAACCTTATACCCAGCTTTCCGTAATTAAATACTCTAAGCGGATTAACGGCAAGGAATATGTTATTTTGTCTAATCCGCACAATACTAATCATAACAGCCAACGCCGATCTAACGGTAAAGTATGGCTGGGCGAAGTACAAGAAGACGGCTCAATTGAGTGGAAATACAACACAACTATTTCACCGGATCGATACGCTTATAGTAGCTTGACAGAGTTACCAAACGGCGAAATCGGCTTGTTATATGAAGATGATGCAAACGGAGCTGCGAGAGATATTGCGTTTGTTCGCTTGAATTTACAAGAACTACTTTGGAAAGATAACATCATTTACCGTGATAGCCGAGCACCGGAAAATAAAGATTTTTCCTACCAAACAGAGCAAGAGGAAACCTTTTATAAAATCGGCGACGGTGAAATGGTCAAAGTCGGTGCAGGCATCAATAACGGGCGTTTAGTTGTAGATGAGGGCATTGCAACTCTCAATCAGCAAGCCAACGAGCAGGGTGAAAAACAAGCCTTTGCTGCCGTCTTGGTCAACCAGCACGGTACAGTGCGTTTGGGCAGTGCTGATCAAATAAATTTAAGTCAAATTTATTTGGAGCAAGGTACGTTAGATGTGAATGGGCAATCGTTAGAACTTGCCGAGCAGAATAACGAAAATACGGGGTTAAGAGCTGATGTGATTAACGGACATATCGTTAATCATAGCGATAGTCCGACAAAACTCACCTACCGCTTAGGCGGGCATCGGGCGATACTGGGTAAAATGGGCGATGAAAAAGGCGCTTTGGATCTCACCTATCACCCGAATACCGCGGTGTCTAGCCTTGCATTGGCTGGCAATAGTGTGTTGAATATTGTTGATGTGAAAAGCGGTGCGATTGTTTATGCCCCTGACAGTCAGCATCAAGCCAACGATTTAACCGTCCGTACCGGCGCAATGGCTTATTTGGTTAATAATACCGACGTTAGTCTGAAAAATGCGGTATTAGAACAAGATGCTAATTTAGTGATTGATAGTGAGAAAGATCAAGCTGCACGCCTTGATGCAACAGTAACGGGTGCAGGTAACCTCTTTAAACAGGGCGAAGGTCATTTGGCATTATCGGGAAATTATCGGCATACCGGCGTCAGCCATATCAATGGCGGTTCGGTAGCGTTAAACGGCACATTAGGCGGTAGCCATTTCAGGCTGGCAACCGATACTACCCTCGGCGGTAATGGTCGCATCACTGCACCGGCAACGTGGGAGGAAGGCAGCCGTATCGCACCAAGTGCCTTTGCCGAAACCTTTACACCACACACCTTACACTTTAATGATGTTGATAATCTTGGCGCTAAAGTGGCGTTAGGCGTGGCGAATACGCAAGATGAGATGAAGAATTGGCAACACGATCAGCTCTTGATTTGGGGTAATCTCAATACGGAGAAAGCCATTCCGGTTGATCTCAAACTCCACGGCAGTAAGAAAGGGTTTTCCGATACTAACGGCAATGGACAATATGATGCCGATGAAGGTATCTCCCTTGTACAAGTGAAAGGACAGGGTAAACTTGGGCAGTTTGAACTCGGTGAAACGATAGCAAATGACCCGAATGATCTCTTTGATTTTGCCTTAGTCAGTGTCGATAAACGAATGAGTGATGCGGCAAGTAATGGCTTCGGTGAGCATAATTCAGATTATTATGATTACCGTCTGCAAACGGCGTTAGTTCGTGAGGACGGCACAAAAGTGAGTCCAATAATTGCTTATGTCGAGCAACCGATTGAGCAAGGTAATCAGCCTGATCAAACGGACGAAAACCATACCGAGCAGCCTAAGCCGCCGGTGAGTGGAGAGCACCCGAACGACAATCCGACCGCTGGCGATCAACCGACTGTTTCTCAACCAAATATTGATGAAACGGCAAATGTTGAGAACAAGCCGAGTGAAAACGCTTCTCGCAATGATAAACCGACCGTCTCTCAACCGAATACCGAAAATAGGGTAAATATTGCAGATAAAACAGAGGAAAAACCATCGGTTAATACGGCACAACCTCCACAAATTGACAATACTGCTGAGGCTCGTGTCAAATTAAAATCACGAATGCCGTCTTATTTGGTGGCAAAAACAGCGATGGTGGCACAAGGTAATGTGTTACAACAACAGTTTATGCAAAACCTTTGGGCAGAGAATAAAAAAGGATTTTACGTTAATCAGCTACATAGCAACTCACGTTATCAGTCGGATCTCGCCTTTAATGACTACGGTTTCGGCTTCAAAGCCGAACAAAACAGTACGTTGTTTGGTGGCTATTTACCGCTTGGCGAGCGTAGCGAACTTCACGCAGGGGTGGGCTTTAGTAAACAAAAAGTAACGCCAAATGCCGCAGACGGTGAGAGCCAAGCCAGTTATAAAACGACCTCCTTATTGTTGGGCTTACACAATCAATGGGGGCAAAACGGAGTGATTAACAGCTACCTCGATTATCATTGGCACAGCGGTAAAATCTCGGCACAAGAGAGCAAAGAGAGTGCGAAAGTGAAAGGTAAACAGTTTAGTTTGCGTAGTGAGTTAGGCTATCGGGTACCGTTCGGGCAATTCAGCCTTACTCCCGTTGTGGGGGTAGGCTACCAGCAGTTGACTATGGCGGCACAGGATCATCTTGCACAAAATTGGCAGGCAGATTTCACACCATATCGTAGTTTTACAGCGTTAGCAGGGAGTTACTTCAATCTTGATTTGGATAAATTACGCCTTAAAGCCGGTATGTTCTACGAGCATAATATTGAACATCAAGGCTCGGCGACCCTTATTGCTAATCAGCAGCAAACCTTTAAGCAAGGACGGTTAGGTAGTGCGGTACTATTTAAAGGTGAAGCCGAATATGCCTTTAGCCCGAATGTAAAACTAAGCCTGAATGCCAGCCACCGAAACGGTGTCGCAAAAGGGAAGTTGAAACGGACACAGATTGGCGCACAGTTAAGTTATCTGTTCTAGTCGGTAAAATCCCTTAATGAAAAGACCGCTTGCATTAGCAAGCGGTCTGTCTAATCGGAAAATTTGCAAAATGGGATTGAAAGCTCCTTCATATCAATAGTAGAAGATCAAAGCGAATCTGAAGCCCGTTTGAAATTATAGTGCCTGTCAGATTAATTTGAACTTAATCTTTTCCGCTTGTTCATCAAGCCAGGTTGCTATTGTATTCTAAGCAGGAAACTCTCACTTTTTATTGTGATGGTAAGAGAGCGTTTCTCTGCAAAATTTTGCAGAAATCCGATTGTACTTTGACTTATTTTTTCAATTCAATTGCGGACTGAATTAAATATGTTTTACCCGACATAGGCAGAATATTTCCCGCAATACCTTCCAATGCTTGGGCTTTGATTAAGCGGGTAGCTTTATCATCGCTTAATGCTAAGCGGTAATCAGTGAGTTTTGCCGCCCAACGATAATCTTTTTCATTTAATGCTTTCTGTGCTAATTCGGTCAATTTCGCTTTACCGCCTGCCAATCTAGCCATACGTTCAGCTTCTTCTTTATCCGTTAAAGGCACAAGATTAGTCGGATTGCCGTCAAACCACCCCAATTTTGCCGCAAAGATTTCTTTGACCGCCCAAGGAATAGCACCATAGTAATCGGCTAAATTTTGTACTTTTTGTAAATGCTCCGGTAAGCGTATTTCCGCGGCAAGTTGATTCGGTGTTTTGCCTTCGTTCATACCTTTGATAGTTTCGTTATACACATATTCCATAGCTTCAGCGTGTTGGTTGAATCGTTTTTGGAAAGTCTCTTTGCCGATAAGCACATCATTATGCCCCGGCATTACTGCAACGGCATCGAACTTCGCTAACTCGCGTACGGTATTTGCCCAACGTTCAATATCACGATAAAGCCCGCCGCGAATCGGATACATATTCGGCATTAAACCGTATACGTGATCGCCGGTAAGCAGCACTTTTTGTTCGGGCAGATAAATTGCCAAATGATCTGGGCTTTCGCCTGCCACGGTGGTGATCTCAAATTTAACGCCATCAATTTTCAGTTCAGTTTTACCGTCTTGGATTTTGTGGTTTGGTTGGGCTAATGTTTTACCGGTTTCACCATTTTTGAAACGTGGAATGACGAAATTTTCAGGGTAAAGCTCGTCAGGGATTTCTTCACCAAACTGCTTGCTGGTACGGTTTTTAACCACATTTTCCAGGCCCTTTAACGGTTTTTGCTCACCACCTAGATCGTGATGGGCGTAAATCGGTATATCACCGTCAGCGTCCGCTAAAAATACTTCTGCACCACGGCGGTGGTCTGGGTGACTGTGGGTAAGTAAAATCGCTTGCAATTTGCCCGGAATTAACTGTTTGATTTCTTGTAACGCTTGACGAACACGAGGCAAATCATCACCTGTATCAATCAAAATATAGCCGTTCTTGCTTTTAATTGCAGCAAAGTTTGACGAACTATAGCCCGTGAAAGCATATACATTGGGGGCTAGTTCAACTCGTTTTTGTTCTAATTTGCCGTGTTGGTGGATAGTTTCAAAACCGGGGTACTGCTCTTGAGTATGGGCATAAGTGGTCATCATAGATAATCCTAATGCAATAGCTAATAATGTTTTTTTCATATCTTTCCTCATTACGATTATTTCAGACTGTTTGAACTCTATTCATAGATAAATTCAAATTTTTGTATTAAATCTGCGTTTAAGCTACGTCCAACAATACATAATTCTCGGCTAGCACTTTCTACTGCATTGCGTACTTCTGCACTAAATTCTGCCTTTAGATGGAAATTGATACAAATTTTAGTAACTCGGAATTGTTGCATATCTACCTCTTTGCTTGTTTCCGCATAACAGCCTGAAAAATCTGCCCCCAATTGTTCAGCACGAAGTGCCATAATAGTCATTGCGCAAGAAGCTAGCGTGCTAGTGAGTAAATCGGCAGGTGAAATATTTTCACCTTTACCTCCAACATTTTTGCCTGCATCGGTAATAATTGTTTGTCCATTTGCTAAATGGGTAGTTTTCATACGGAGTTGTCCTTGATAGGCAATTTTACAAGTAGAAGTCATTTTTCTTTCCTCTTTAAAAAATAAAAAATAGTGTTCAGCTGGTATGAAATTGATTTATTTATCAAACACAGACTTATCAAAACGTTCAACATAAGCTACTAAATTCGCTTTACTACGCGCATATTGTGCTATTTTGGTTTCAATCGGGGTTTGAATTAAGCTGGCAACCACCGGTACAATCGCTACATCGGCAGAGGTGATTTCGTCACCAAACAGATAATTTTTCTCGCCCAAATAATCACTGATTGCATCTAAATCTGCAGAAGCCAATTGGTAAACTTCTGCTAAATTATGCAAACCAATGCCGTGTCCTTGCATTTGGCTCATTACTTTACTTTGAAGTGCTGTAAAAATTTCTTCTGCTTGCTCAGACGGCATACCGTCAAACATAGCCTGAATAATGAACGTTTTTCCAATCGGATCAATAAAGCGGTTGTACACGCCTGACCAATAAAGATGTTCTTCCGCCATACGTGAAAAAGCATGTCCGATAGCCTTTTGCTCTACACTTAAAGTGTGGTCTAAATTCACACGGTATTTTGCTTGTAAATATGCTGAAATAAAGTGGCTGTCGGCGATGAGTTCTTCGCCATCTTGCAATACTGGCACTTTGCCTTTCGGCATTTGACTGAAATCCGCCACGTATTCTTTTTCAAAGTCAGCCCCTGTTAAACGCAATAAGGCTTCAATTTTCCAAGCAAAAGGCGATGAACTGTGGATAGTGCCTTTGCCAGGTAATGTGAAAAGTTTTAACATTTTCTACTCCTTATTTTTCTAAAAATGCCGTTAGCTTGGCAGCAAGTTTTTGCGGTAATTTCAAATGTAAGAAATGGTTGCGATGTTTATCTGAAACTACCAACGTTGGTCTATCAAATCTGTGCAAAATCATATTACTGCAATCATTACACGCATAGCTAAATTGAATTTGAATTAACGAGCTAATGTGAAGCGACTTGTTCGCCAATGACGACGAGTTTTCATCAGCAGGGGCATCAATCGCTGTGTCAGTAAATAGAAGCTGCTTTGTTAATAAGCACGAATTTTCCACTCGGTTTGAGACGAATAAATCCATATTGTCCAAAGCTCATTGGCTAAGCAAAAAGTAAGCCTCTTGAATGACGGCTTATACGATTTCCTAATTTGGCTTTGTTCAATAAACTGTTAAAGTTTGTTTGGTAAGATTGCATTGCGTTTAAAAAAGTCAAATGCGGAAATTGTCATTTTCCTCTGTTTGGCTATTGAATTAAATCTGATAGCTATTATACTTTTTAATTTTTAATTGAATAGATTGTAATGAGTTATAAAACAATTAACCAGAGGTTAAAAATAGAATGAATGGTACCGAATATGGACAACTTTTGATTTTCCAAACTATTGCTCGAGAAGGTTCGATTTCCGCTTGTGCGAGAGCGTTAGGGATTTCGGTGCCAGCGGTCAGTAAAGCATTACAACAATTAGAAAAAAGATTGGGTGTGCCATTATTTCAGCGTAGCACACGTAAAATCCAACTCACAGAGACGGGCATTCAGCTACTAGCGCAAACCAGCGAAGCGGTGGAAATTCTTACTGCTGCGTTTGAAAAAGCCAAAATACCCGCTCAAATTCCTACAGGCACAGTGCGGATTACGGTGTCGCAAGTGGCATTTTCACTGATTATTCAGCCGATTTATGCGGAATTTCGCCGACATTATCCGCATATTTTGCTAGATATTTCTATCAATAATGCCGCTGTGAATTTGATTGAAGAACGGTTTGATCTCGGCATTCGATTTGGCAATAGCTTGGAAGACGGTATGGTAGCGCACAAATTGACGGGTGAAATCCGAGAAGGTTTGTTTATCTCGCCTAAATATGCTCAACAATATGGCACACCAAAAACGGTTGCGGAACTTGCCCAGCATCAGCTTATCGGCTACCGTTTGATTACCGCCAACCGCTTACATCCGCTGACGCTAATGGTAAACGAACAACCGCAGCTCATTGAAATGCCAATGTCGCTGATTATCAACGACAGCGAAATGATGATTGATGCTATTTGTCAAGGCTTCGGTGTAGGGCGGATTTTTGAACCGCAATATGAAAGAATAGAAAGCAAAATTGATCTGCTACCGATTCTTAAACCGCACTGGCAGACGTTTCAACCATTGTATTTGTATTACCCGCCTAAAAGTCAAAATGCCAAAAGAGTGCAAGTGTTGATTAAGTTTTTACAGGAAAGAGCAAAGCCTTGATGTGTAAAATACCGGATCATCAAATAGCGATTATTCCCAACCTTTCACCATTGCGCCTTTGAAGACCTCGTTCGCTTTGTTAAAGACAGCTTCCGATTGGTAGGCTTTCACGAAATCTTTCACGAGCGGACTGTCTTGGTTGGCTTGGCGTGCGACGATCAAATTAACGTAAGGGGACTCTTTGTCTTCCACAAAAAGACCGTCTTTGGTCGGCGTTAAACCGATTTGTCCGGCGTAAGTAGTATTGATAATTGAAAATGCCACATCATCAAGGGTTCTTGGCAGAAGGGGAGCTTCGATCTCTTGAATATCTAGATTTTTCGGGTTGTCAATAATATCCACACGGGTGGATTGCAAATTGGTACTGTCTTTGAGCTTAATCAGCCCTTGCTTTTCCAATAAAATCAAAGATCTGCCCAGATTAGTCGGGTCGTTCGGCACGGCGATTTTATCTCCGTCTTTCAGTTCGGCTAATGATTTGATCTTTTTGGAATAGGCGGCAATCGGGTAAACAAAGGTATTGCCGACCGGCACTAATTTGTAGCCTTTATCTTCAATTTGTTTGTCTAAATAGGGTTTGTGTTGGAAGGCATTCACATCTAAATCGCCTTTGTTTAACGCTTCGTTCGGGCTGGCGTAATCGGTGAATACGACCAATTCAATATCTCGATTATAGATTTCCTTCGCTACTTTGGCTGCCACTTCCATTACTTCGTGTTCCGGGCCGGAAATAACGCCGACTTTCAGCTTTTCCTGCTTTTCATTACAGGCGGCTAACGTGAATAAAGTGGAGAGGGCAATGGCTTTAACTAATCCGGTGAGTTTCATAAAAATCCTTATCCATCAAAAAATCAATAAAATGCAAGCGGTGAGAAAGGCGGCTATTTTTGCAAATAACCCGTGTTTTCTCAATATTATGTAGCCGTTGCACAACGTTGTTTTTTATTCGCTTGTAGGGACACACTGCGTGTGTCCGGGTTTGAACCTATTGAAATAATTTGATTTTTATAAAGGACACACGCAGTGTGTCCCTACATTCTGTTAAAATTACCAGCCTTTTACTACGCCGCCTTCAAACAGTTTGAGTGCCGCTTGATAGACTTCTTCGGTCTGCCACGCTTTCACAAAGGTTTTGAGTGCCTCGTCATCTTTGTTATCTTCACGGGATACGATTAAATTGACATAAGGCGATTCTTTATCTTCAACCACAACGCCGTCTTTTTCAGGGGTAAGCCCTGCCTGACCGGCATAGGTATTGTTGATTACCGCTAAATCCACATCATCTAAGGTACGAGGCAGTAATGCGCTATCAACCTGTTTGAACGTAACATTTTTCGGGTTTTCAATCACATCAATTTCGGTTGCAAACAGATTAGTTGGGTCTTGCAGTTTGATTAACCCTTTCGCTTGCAATAATAGTAATGCCCGTCCGATGTTGCTTGGGTTGTTTGGAATAGCAATCTGTGCGCCGTCTTTGAGTTCGTCAAGGGTTTTGACTTTTTTCGAGTACGCTGCCATTGGGAAAGTGAAAGTATTGCCGATAATCGCCAACGTATAGCCGCGATCTTTACTTTCCTGATCCATATAAGGTTTGGTTTGGAAAGCGTTAGCGTCTAAATCTTTACGGTGTAGCGCATCGTTCGGTTGCGTGTATTCACTAAACTCCACTAATTTTACGTTTAAGCCGTATTTTTCTTTCGCAATTTTCGCCGCAACTTCGGCAACTTGTGCTTCAGGGCCTTGCATTACGCCGATTTTAATTTCACGGCTTTCTACTTTGGCAGTTTGCGTGTTTTGTTCTTCTTTACAGCCGGTTAAAGCTAAGGCGGAAATCACGGCTAAACCGAATAATTTTTTAATGTTCATTTTTATTCCTTATACGAAAAATATGAAAAATGTAAACAAGGTGAAAACAGGCGGTCGGTTTGAGCCGGTTTTTTGCAAATTTTGCCGACTATCCGACCGCTTACGACTTTTACCAGCCTTTAACCACACCGTCTTTGAAATGGGCTTGGGCTTCTTGGAAAACCGCTTCCGTTTGGTAGGCTTTCACAAAATTTTGTACAGCGGCACTCTCTTTGTTGTCTTGACGTGCCACGATAATATTGACGTAAGGGGACTCTTTATCTTCCACAAATACGCCGTGTTCGGACGCATTCAAGCCGACTTGACCAGCGTAAGTGTTATTTACCACCGCCAAATCAACATCATCTAACGCTTTGGCTGCCACAGAGGTATCCACTTCCTGAATTTTGAGGTTTTTCGGATTTTCAACAATATCTAATGAGGTCGCAAATAAGTTGGTGTTATCTTTGAGCTTAATCAAGCCTTGTTTCTCAAGCAGGATCAACGCACGGGCGAGGTTGCTCGGATCGTTCGGCACAGCTACGACTGCCCCTTCGGCTAAATCCGCCACATTTTTGATTTTTTTGGAATAGCCGGCTAACGGGTAGACAAAGGTATTGCCGACAATCACTAAATTATCCAAATTTTTAGTCGCGGTGTCTTTATCCAAATAAGGTTTGTGTTGGAAAGCGTTAGCGTCTAAATCGCCTTTGCTTACCGCCGTATTTGGCAGGGCGTAGTCGTTAAACAGCACAAATTCCACCTCTAAACCGTATTGTGCTTTGGCAATTTGCGCCGCTTTTTCCGCCACGGTATGTTCAGGGCCGGACATTACGCCGACTTTGATTTTTTGTGTCTCCGCCGAGTTTTGCGGGCTTTTTTCGTCTTTACAGCCCGTTAATGCCAAAGCAGAAACGAGGGCGATACCGATGATTTTTTTGAAGTTCATAGGAGATCCTTATGTTGTGTTTGCAAAGAAAAGGGTTAGCGATGATCGTAACGTTTGGCGAGGTTATCGCCCACTTTTTGGCTAATCATCACAATCGCAACAATAATGACAGTAGCGATCCATTTGACATAGACCATATTACGATGCTCGCCGTAGCTAATTGCCAAATTCCCCAAGCCGCCGCCGCCGACTGCGCCCGCCATTGCCGAGTAGCCGATGAGTGCCACGAGGGTAAGGGTAATGCCGTTGATTAAAATCGGCAGGGATTCCGGCAGATAGAATTTGGTAACAACCTGCCAGTTGGTTGCGCCCATTGATTTTGCCGCTTCGGTTAAACCGCTTGGGATTTCAAGCAGGGCATTGGCGGTTAAACGGGCAAAGAACGGAATGGCAGACACGCTTAACGGCACGATCGCCGCCGTTGTACCTAAGGTTGTGCCGACTAATAAGCGAGTGAACGGCAAGAGTACCACCAGTAAAATAATAAACGGCACGGAACGCCCGATGTTGATGATGACATCTAATACTTGGTGTAAGCCTTTATGTTCTAAAATTTCCCCTTTGCCGGTTAAAAAGGCGACAAAGCCGATCGGCAAGCCGACTACTACGGCAAGCAAGGTTGCCACAAAGCCCATATAGAGCGTTTCTAAGGTGGACAGTGCCACTAATTCCCACATTTTCGGGGTGAGTTGGTTGAGAAAATCAGCCCACATAGCCAAGCACCTCCACTTTTACATTATTATCAATTAAATAGAATTTTGCCTCGGCGATCGCATCGCTATCGCCTTCCACTTCCGCAATCACAAAGCCGAATTTCACTCCGCCGGCATAGTCGATTTGCGACATTAAAATGCTGAAATCAATGCCGAATTTTTTTGAAGCGTGGGAAAGTAGCGGCGCATCGACAGAGCGACCGGTAAATTCAAACTTGATAATCGGTTTGTAGTGGCTGTCGCTGACCGTTGGGGAGAGCTGATCGATATATTCCTGCGGCAGCTCAATATGGAATGTTGATTGGATAAAGCGTTGTGCCAACTCGGTTTTCGGGTTGGAAAAAATCTCGCTGACCGAACCGCTTTCAACAAGGCGACCTTTATCAATCACAGCCACCCGATCGCAAATACGTTTCACCACGTCCATTTCGTGAGTAATCAGTAAAATAGTTAAGCCAAGACGCTTGTTGATCTCTTTGAGTAGCTGCAAAATCGCTTGGGTGGTGGCGGGATCGAGGGCGCTGGTGGCTTCATCGCAGAGTAATACTTGCGGATCGCTGGCAAGCGCACGGGCAATCGCCACCCGCTGTTTTTGCCCGCCGGATAAGTTGCTTGGGTAAACGTCCCGTTTATCCGCTAGCCCGACGAGGCTTAATAGTTCGGTAACTTTTTTCTCAATATTGGCTTTCGGCGTATGACTTAATTCCAACGGCAATGCCACATTTTCAAACACGGTGCGTGATGATAACAGGTTGAAATGTTGGAAAATCATTGCGATTTGGCGGCGTGCGAGAATTAACTCGTTTTCGGATAAGGCGGTTAAATCTTTGCCGTCAATGATCACTTGCCCCATTGTCGGGCGTTCAAGTAGGTTCACACATCGAATGAGGGTACTTTTACCCGCACCGGACGAGCCGATTACCCCGTAAATCGTGCCTTTCGGAACAGTTAAATTCACGTTGTCCAATGCCGTGATTTTCTGTCCTTTGACCTCAAATTGTTTGCTGATTTGCTTCAGCTCAATCATAAGAATAAATCTCGCTTATTAAATAGATGACGTTTTGTATTTTAGACGTCTAGATAGCTATGTCAATCAGCAAAAAGAAATTTTTTATGCAATTTGGCTATTTATTTAAGTGGCAATTTAATGTTTGGCTCGGCTTGAGCCTAAATAGATAGCAAGCAGCGTCAAAAATGCTCCGCACCATTGGGAAGTGTTAATCGGTTTTGTCAGCCAAAATGCGTCAATCAATAATGCTGCAATAGGTTCGCTCAAGAGTAATAATCCGGTTAAGCCAAGGCTTAATTTGGGAATGGTGTAGGCAATCAGCCCCCACGCAATACATTGCATTACAATGCCGTAAATCACGATTAAACCAACGTCTTTGGCGGTGGTTGGGTAAAGCGTGTCAGCGGTTCAGCCACAGTGCTGGCAGAATCAGCGCCAATGCGCCGCTGAAACTGATAATCCACATTAACGGGAAAAGGGCGATTGGCTGGGCTTGGTGTGCCTGACGGATCGCCGCCATTGAACCTGCCAAGCACGCACCGGAGAGCAGCCCGATAAAAATGCCGTAACCGCCTTGTAGATTGTGGCTAAGTTCGGGGCTGGCGATCAGCAGCACGCCGATAACTGCGAGTATCAGGCTGAACAGCTGCATTTTGCTCTGCGTTTCGTGGAAAAACAGCCAACCGATTGCGGCTAAAAAGAAGATTTGCAAACTGTTCAGTAGTGTCGAAATGCCCGGCCCGACAGCGTGGATACTTTCGTGCCAGAAGGCGAGATCGAAAGCGAGCAAAACCCCCGATAATGCCGCCCAACCGATTGCCTTACGGTTGCGAGGAAGTGGTTTGCGGTACAGTTTAAGTAACAACCAAAAAATGCCGGTAGCTATCAACAGTCGCCAAAATGCGATGGCATAAGTACCGACCGGCACAAATTTGACGATAAGGCTGCCTAGCCCGAATAACACACAGCCCAAAATCAGTAAGAGTGCTGCGGAGCGATCTTTCATTACACCCCCTAGGCTTCAACAATGTGAGAAAACAGGCGACGGATTTTTTCGGCATCTTTCACCCCTTTGGCACTTTCTACGCCGGAGTTGAGATCCACGCCTAAGCAGCCTTGTGCGAGGGCGCTATCAATATTGTGAAGCCCGATCCCGCCGGCAAGTAATGCTTTGGGTTTAATTTCGCTCGGAATGCAGTGCCAATCAAAGCTCACGCCCGTACCGCCTTGTTGCCCTGCGGTTTTGCTATCCAATACATAACGTGAGATGAGCGGGTTATCCGAAAAATGGCACTCGGTTTGGTTCGGCTTAATCGAAACCGCACGCCAAATCTGTGTTTGCTCTCCCAGCTTTGTACGCAGCGTTTCAATGTAGCCATCATCTTCATTACCGTGTAGCTGTACGGCGTAGAGTTCGAGCTGTTTTGCTATTTTTTCGACAAATTCGACCGCTTGATCTTGGAATACGCCGACAAACCGCAGCGGTGCTTGGGTTACCAGTTCTTGCGCTTGGCGTAGCGACGCGGCTCGGGGCGAGTTTTCGGCAAAGATCAGCCCGCCGTATAGCGCCCCAGCTTGATAGGCAGTGCTGACATCTTGCGGGCGGGTTAAACCGCACACTTTATTTTCACCATAGATAATGGCTCTGACCGCACCGTTGAGATCGGCATTCCCCATTAAACTGCTGCCGATGAGAAAGCCGTGTGCAAACGGTTTGATTTGCCGTACTTGTTGATGATCATAAATGCCGGATTCGCTAATCAGACATGTGTCGGGCGGAATGCGATCTTGGTATTTTTCGACCAAACGGACAATGCGCAGCATATCAATCGACAAATCGTGCAAGTTTCGGTTATTAACGCCGATCACTTTGGCTTGCAGGGCAAGCGCCCGTTCAAATTCCTGCTCGTTGCTGGTTTCGGTCAAAACCCCCATTCCAAGTGAATGGGCAATATCGCTTAACCGGCGGTAGCTTTCATCGTCCAGTACCGACAACATCAGCAAAACGGCATCGGCTTGATAGTAGCGGGCAAGGTAGATTTGATAAGGCGAGATAATAAAATCTTTACACAAAACGGGCTGGCTGACTTGGCGGCGGACTTGCTCAAGATAACGGAAATCCCCTTGGAAATAGGCTTCGTCAGTCAGTACCGAGATCACAGCGGCATAATGGCGATACACCTGTGCAATCGCTTCTAAATTAAAATCGGCACGGATTAACCCTTTAGACGGCGAGGCTTTTTTACATTCCAAAATATAGACCGGGCACTGATGCGTATCGACCGATAAGGCGTGATAAAAATCACGATCGCAAGCGGTCAGTTGTGCTTGAAAATCGGCAAGGGGCAAGCGTTGTTGCTGCTTGGCGAGCCAAACAGCTTTGTCTTTAACAATCTTTTGGAGAATGGTGGGTTGATTTTGCATATTTTATCCTTATATTTTGCCGCTAATGTACGCTTTATAAAGGATAATCTATGAAAACTCAAGTCGGCGCACTGCTGGGGGAATTGCAAATTGCCTTGAGAGTGCATCAATTATGGGAAGAAACGCCGCCCCCGCCGGAGAAATTAGCCAATACCGATCCGTTTTGTGTGAACGTGCTGACCCCAAGCCAATGGTTGCAATGGATTTTTATCCCCAGAATGCAGGCAATATTGGAGGCAGGGGCAGAGCTACCACGCAATTTTGCGATTACGCCGTATTTGGAAGAAGCCTTGAAAGACGAGCCGTATTTAGCGGCGTTACACCAGCCATTGCTCAAACTCGAAACCCTCTTGAAAACCGAATGATGCTGGATATTCTCTACCGCGACGAACATTTGATTGCAATAAACAAACCGGCGGGAATGTTGGTGCATCGAAGCTGGTTGGATAAGCACGAAACCGTGTTTGCGATGCAAAGCCTGCGGGATCAAATCGGGCAGCACGTTTTCCCGATTCATCGGCTTGACCGCCCGACCTCGGGCGTATTACTGTTCGCCCTTGACAATGATACTGCCCGCATTATGAGCCAACAATTTGAACACCATCAGGTGGAAAAACAGTATTTGGCGGTCGTGCGGGGTTATCTGCACGGGGAGGGGCACATTGATTATCCGCTCAAAGTGCAACTGGACAAAATTGCGGATAAATTTGCCCAACCGAAAGCAGCGCAACCGGCGGTAACCGACTATGCTACTTTAGCACAGGTTGAAATGCCCTATCCGGCAGGGAAATTTGCCACTGCCCGTTATAGCTTAGTGAAATTGAGCCCGAAAACCGGACGAAAACATCAACTTCGCCGCCATTTAAAGCACCTGTTTCACCCGATTATGGGCGATACCAATTACGGCGATTTACATCAAAATCGCGCATTAACGGCAAATATCGGCGTTGATCGGCTCTTTTTACACGCACGCAGCTTGCAGTTTACCCACCCTTATAATTTGCAAAAAATGATGATAAACGCACCGCTTGATAGCCAGTGGCAGCAGCTTTTTGCACGGTTTGGCTGGTCGTTTCCCGATTTTTATTAGACAGATGAGATCAAATATGGATAATGCACTTTTAAGTTTAACCCACGAGCAGCAGCAACAGGCTGTTGAACAGATTCAAGCCTTGATGCAGCAGGGGATCAGTAGTGGTGAGGCGATCGCCATCGTTGCCAAACAGTTGCGAGAGGCACATCAACAACAATCATTATCGGAGTCGTAGAATGAAGAAATCTTTAGTCGCATTGGCATTTTTTTCCGCCTCGGTATTTGCAGGCAGTGAAGTGCCACCGAATCAACCAATGCAAAATACACCAGTGGTGCAGTTTGGTGTTGTGGATATTAGTTCGCAAATTGCTAAAATTGCTAAAAATGTCGGACTGGCTTATTCCTTGAAAAATCAGAATCACAGATTGTGTTGGACAGCCTATAATGTGCCGTTTCAAATGCAAAATAAAGTTATTGAAGTGTTTGTAACCCCGAAGGCATCGCAATTTAATTCGGAGGGAGCAACGGTAGAAAGCTCAAAAGATAAGAAAACCCACAAGATTACTACAATGGTGCCAAACAATAGTGATTCATTCGGTAGATGCTGGCGTTTTGACGATAAAGACCCATTAGGGACATATAAAGTTGATATTCAAGTCAATGATATTATTTTCCAAACCCAAACTTTCGAGTTAGTCAAATAATTAAAGGCGCGTTTGCGCCTTTTCTTTTCACTTAGCGGAGGGCGAGCGAACGCATTATCGCAAGGTTGCGGGCTAAATAGGCGTTACTGTAAAGATAATCCACGGAGTCAATCGGTTGATCGGGATTTTGCTGATGATACAGGGCGATCAGTGCGGGATCTTGGGTAAGGCGGATAAAATCCACCAACTGCTGTTCTTGTTGATATTGCTCGATGGGTGAGCGTATTTCTCTGTGGCAAGCGGTCAGTTTTGCGGTGTTTTTTGCAATCTCTGCGGCGTTGCCGACCAAATAGCCCCGCTGTGCTTTGCTCAAGCTGCTCAACCATATTCCGGAGGCATTTGGCAGGGTGTCAAGCAGATCAAACAAATCGGCAATTTTGCCCTGTTTTAGCTCAAATTCCAACTCACAAATAGGGGCTTTGCCGAAAGCATTTTTGATCCAACCTTGATCGAGAGCGATTTCAATCTGCGAGCCTTGGTAGGCTACCAGCCAATATTGCCGCTCAAAATCGGTGCTGAAAATGGGGTGAAGCTCGCCAATATCGCCAAATTGGAGCTGATAATGCGCTACAAGGGCGGCGAAATCCGGTTGGTTGTTCGGCAACGCTAAATTGTATTCAGGTCGAATATGCAAACCGCCGACAATATTACCGGCGGTTTTGAGTGTAAGCTCGTGCCGCTGATTTTTTGTCCGCACCCTTAGCCCCATTTTATGATGGGCAAAAAATTGATCGGCGGTGTCGTAGTAGCAATTTGCCAACAGATCCTGCCCTTGTGCAAGGCTCGGCAAGCGGGCGAGCCAATTTAACATCACAGGAATATTGTCCGCATTCAGCATCAATTTCAATTCAATTTCGTTTTCCATTTATCCCCCGTTTTTCTAGGTTTTAAACTGATTATTTGCTATATTTTAACGAATTTTTGCTTATTGACCGATAAAATGTTTCATCAATTACAACACAAATTGCACCGCTTTGTGCAACGAGGGCTAGACAACCATTTACGTTTAGCCGTAACCGGTTTGAGCCGCAGCGGCAAAACCGCCTTTATCACCAGCTTGGTCGATCAACTGTTGCATATCAATACACAAGAGAATGCCCATCTCAACCTATTTTTGCCGGCTCGCAGCGGGCAAATTCTCTCGGTCAAGCGGGTGGAACAGCAAGATTTAACCATTACCCGTTTTGAATATGATAAAAACCGCCAATGTTTAGAGACAGAGCCGCCACACTGGCCGGCTTCGACCACCGGAATCAGTGAAATCCGCCTGGCAATTCGCTATCAGCGGCGGGATAGCCTGTTACGCCATTTCAAAGAACAAAGCACCTTATATTTGGATATTTTTGACTATCCGGGGGAATGGCTGTTGGATTTGCCGTTGCTATCGCAATCGTTCAAACAGTGGTCGCAGGCACAGCAGGCGGTGCATCACGGTGAGCGGGCGAAATTGGCGCAGGCGTGGCAGACGAAGGTGGAAGGGCTGGATTTGGCGGTGAAAGCCGATGAAAATCAACTGGCTGCGTTAAGTGCGGAATATACCGACTATTTGCTGACCTGCAAAGCCGCCGGAATGCAATATATCCAGCCGGGGCGTTTTGTTTTGCCGAACAGTGAGAAGGGAGCGCCGGTTTACCAATTTTTCCCGCTGCTGCATTTGAATGAGGAACAGTGGCAGATCTTGGAAAACAGCCCGCCGCACAGTATTTTTCAGACCCTGAAAAAGCGTTATGCCCATTATCAGCAGAAAATTGTTAAACCGTTTTACCAAGATTATTTTGCGCAATTCGATCGTCAAGTGATTTTAGCCGATTGCCTGACACCGCTTAATCACAGCCACGAAGCGTTTATTGAGATGAAAATCGGCTTGCAACAACTCTTTAAACATTTTCATTATGGCAGCCGCTCCTTGTTCAACCGTTTGTTCTCCGCCCAAATCGACAAATTGTTATTTGTTGCCAGCAAAGCGGATCACATCACGGCGGATCAAATTCCCCATTTAGAAAGCCTAATGCGCCAGTTGGTTCAGGAAGGGGGGCGGCACGCGGAGTTTGACGGGATTGAAACCGCTTTTCAAGCGATTGCTGCAATCCGTGCGACTGAAGCGGTCATTGCCACCCAAAATGGCGAGAAACTTAAGGCAATAAGGGGAACGCGCAGCCGAGATAACAAGCAGATTACCCTCTACCCCGGCAGTGTGCCGAGCCGACTACCCAGCCCGACCTACTGGCAAACCAATCGGTTTGAGTTTGATCAGTTTGAACCCCGTAAACTTGATTTTGCCGATGCCATTCCGCATTTCCGAATGGATGCTGTGTTGCAATTTATCTTAGCGGATCAATTTGATTAGCGGGTGAAAGCGGGTCGATAGCGGGGATTTTTTGCAATAGGAGCCGTAAGACGATCACTCAATGATAACGGCGTGCAACGTGGCATTGGATAGGCGGGGCGATGTTTTGCAAATTTTCCGACATAAACGCCCGCTTGTGAATTTCAACTTTGTGCTATTTAGGGTACAATCTTGGGCAATTTTGATAGATGAATTGGGATTATGAGTAAAAAACCAAAGGTGGCCTCCAATACGATTGCCCTGAATAAACGGGCTCGCCACGAATATTTTATTGAAGATGAAATTGAAGCAGGGCTTGAACTGCAAGGCTGGGAAGTGAAGTCTATGCGGGCGGGCAAAGTAAATATTAGTGATAGTTATGTGATTTTCCGCAACGGTGAGGCTTTTTTGTTCGGGGCGATGATTACGCCGTTGAATGTTGCTTCAACCCATATTGTCTGCGATCCGACTCGCACCCGTAAGTTATTGTTAAATAAGCGGGAATTGGATTCCCTGTTCGGAAAAGTGAACCGAGACGGCTTTACGGTAGTTGCCCTTTCGCTCTATTGGAAACAGGCGTGGGCGAAGGTCAAAATCGGATTGGCGAAAGGGAAGAAACTGCACGATAAGCGGGAAGACCTGAAGGATCGTGAGTGGAAAATCGCCAAAGATCGAATTATGAAAAATGCTAACAGATAATTAAGGATACACAATGATTGATCAAAATCTTCTTCGGACACATTTAGATGACGTCGCCCAAATTCTCAAGACAAAACGCAGTTTCAGTTTAGACGCACAAAAGGTTGCCGCCCTTGAGGAACAGCGTAAAGCCTTGCAGGTCAAAACAGAAACCTTGCAGGCAGAGCGTAATGCCCGTTCCAAAAATATCGGGGCGGCGAAAGCCCGTGGCGAAGATATTAGTGCCCTGTTAGCCGAAGTGGATTCAATGGGCGATGCTCTCGCCCAAGCAAAATCGGAGCTGGATAAAGTGCAGGGGGAAGTGCGTGAATTATTGTTATCCATTCCGAATTTGCCGGCGGAAGAAGTGCCGATTGGTAAAGATGACAGTGAAAACGTAGAAATTTCCCGTTGGGGAACGCCTCGTCAGTTTGATTTTGAGGTCAAAGATCACGTCAGCCTTGGCGAGCAGTTAGTCGGCTTGGATTTTCCGGCTGGGGTGAAATTGACCGGCAGCCGTTTTGTGGTGATGAAAGGACAAATCGCCCGTTTACACCGTGCATTGAGTCAATTTATGTTGGATTTACACACCGAGCAACACGGCTATACGGAAACCTATGTGCCTTATTTGGTTAATCACGACACCCTGTACGGCACGGGGCAATTACCGAAATTTGGTGAAGATCTGTTCCATACCCAACCGCTTGAAGGGCAAGATCCGAATGAAGTGCAAAAACCGTATGCACTGATTCCGACCGCCGAAGTGCCGGTAACCAATTTAGTGCGAGATGAGATCTTAGATGAAGAGAGCTTACCGCTCAAATATACCGCTCACACTCCGTGTTTCCGTGCGGAAGCGGGATCTTACGGGCGTGATACGCGTGGCTTAATCCGAATGCACCAATTTGATAAAGTGGAAATGGTGCAAATCGTTGCACCGGAAAAATCAATGGAAGCGTTGGAAGAATTAACCGGACACGCCGAAAACGTGCTGCAACTACTTGGCTTGCCGTACCGCAAAATGTTGCTCTGTTCCGGCGATATGGGCTTTAGTGCGGCGAAAACCTACGATTTGGAAGTCTGGCTGCCGGCACAAAACACCTACCGTGAAATTTCGTCTTGCTCAAATATGTGGGATTTCCAAGCCCGCCGTATGCAAGCCCGTTGTAAAGCCAAAGGCGAGAAGAAAACCCGCCTTGTGCATACGCTGAACGGGTCAGGGTTGGCTGTCGGTCGGACATTGGTGGCGGTGCTGGAAAACTACCAAAATGCGGACGGTTCAATCACCGTGCCGGAGGTATTACGCCCTTATATGAACGGCTTGGACGTGATTAAATAATTTCGTCAATCCGAGCAAAGTTGCTTGCTTAACGGAGAGAGAACGGGTAAAATATCGCCCGTTTTTCTCTCATTAGAGAGATTGAGGTATCATAGCTTCTGCAAGCGGTATGATCGTGAATAAAATTTACAAGAGGAATGTATTATTAAACCTGTCAAACGTGTTCAGACAAATCGGGCTCATCGCATCAATGATGAGATTCGTGTAAAAGAGGTTCGTTTAACCGACCAAGACGGCGAACAAATCGGGATTGTGTCTATTCAAGAAGCCTTGGCAAAAGCCGAAGAAGCGGAATTAGACTTAGTTGAAATCAGCCCAAATGCCGAGCCGCCTGTTTGTCGTATTATGAACTACGGTAAGTTTATTTACGAAAAGACCAAATCCGCAAAAGAGCAGAAGAAAAAGCAGAAAGTTGTGCAGGTGAAGGAAATTAAATTCCGTCCCGGCACAGACGAAGGCGACTATCAGGTAAAACTACGCAGCCTGATTCGCTTTTTGGAAGACGGGGATAAAGCTAAAATCACGGTTCGCTTCCGCGGGCGTGAAATGGCTCACCAAGAAATTGGAATGGACGTGCTGGAACGTGTTAAAAACGATTTAGCCGAGCTTGCCGTGGTGGAATCCGCACCGGGCAAACTTGAAGGTCGCCAAGTAGTTATGGTGCTTGCCCCGAAAAAGAAATAATTAGCGCAGTTCAAGTAAGCAAGCGGGCAGATTGGTAAAATTATTTGCCAATCTCACCGCTTGATTCGCCTAATTATAATGATGTTAAACAACAATGCGGAGTTATTAAACAATGCCAAAAATTAAAACAGTACGTGGTGCTGCTAAGCGTTTCAAAAAAACAGCGTCCGGCGGTTTCAAACGTAAACAATCTCACTTACGTCACATTTTGACTAAGAAAACCACTAAACGTAAACGTCATTTACGTCATAAATCAATGGTTGCGAAAGCAGACCAAGTGTTAGTCGTTGCCTGCTTACCATACGCATAAGCGTATTAAGCCCAACGTACGGTTAGTCGATTTTTTAGTTTTTATAAATGTAGGACTTTAGGTTCTAAAATAACGTAGGAGATTTAAATAATGGCTCGTGTAAAACGTGGTGTTATTGCAAGAGCACGCCATAAGAAAGTTCTTAAGGCTGCTAAAGGTTATTATGGTGCACGTTCACGCGTGTATCGTGTTGCTTTCCAAGCCGTTGTTAAAGCGGCACAATATGCTTACCGTGACCGCCGTCAGCGTAAACGTCAATTCCGTCAATTATGGATTGCGCGTATCAATGCGGCAGCACGTCAAAACGGCTTATCTTACAGCAAATTTATCAACGGCTTGAAAAAAGCATCTGTTGAGATCGACCGTAAGATTTTAGCGGATATCGCTGTATTTGATAAAGTCGCTTTCGCTGCATTAGTTGAGAAAGCAAAATCTGCACTTTAATCGTTAAAGTCGGATAAATGAGGGACGCTGAAAAGCGTCCTTTTTTATTATCCGCAACTATTTCAGTTCTTTGCAAAAAATTGCTAGAATCTTACCGCTTGTATTTTAAAAGGAAATGTTATGACTAAACACTATGATTATATTGCCATTGGCGGCGGGAGCGGCGGGATTGCCTCCGTTAATCGTGCGGCAAGCTACGGCAAAAAATGTGCGATTATTGAAGCCAAACAACTTGGCGGGACTTGTGTTAATGTCGGCTGCGTGCCGAAAAAAGTGATGTTTTACGGTGCACAGATTGCCGAAGCCATTCACCAATATGCACCGGATTACGGTTTTGATGTGAAAGTGAATAATTTCAATTTTGCGAAATTAGTCGAAAATCGCACCGCTTACATCAGCCGGATTCACACCTCTTACCATAATGTATTAGCCAAAAATAGTATTGATGTGATCAACGGTTTTGCCAAGTTTGTGAATGCCAATACCCTTGAGGTGAACGGCGAACAGATCACCGCCGATCACATTTTGATTGCTACCGGCGGGCGTCCGAGCCGCCCAAACATCAAAGGGGCGGAATACGGCATTGATTCGGACGGGGTATTTGAGCTGACGGCGTTACCAAAGCGAGTGGCGGTTGTCGGTGCGGGGTATATTGCGGTGGAGCTGGCGGGTGTGATGAATAGCCTTGGGGCAGAAACCCATTTATTTGTACGCCAGCACGCCCCATTGCGCCAATTTGATCCGCTGATTGTGGAAACATTGCTTGAGGTAATGGCGCAAGACGGCATTCACTTACACAGCCATTCTATTCCGCAAGAAGTGGTAAAAAATGCGGATAACTCCGTTACGCTCAAGTTGGAAAACGGCAACGAACAGACGGTTGATTGCTTGATTTGGGCGATTGGGCGTGAACCGGCAACGGATAACATCAATTTGGACGCAGCAGGTGTAGCGACAAATGCACGTGGCTTTATTAAGGTGGATAAATTCCAAAATACCAATGTGGCGGGGATTTATGCGGTTGGCGATATTATCGAGGGCGGCATTGAGCTGACGCCGGTGGCGGTTGCGGCAGGGCGTAGATTGTCCGAGCGGTTATTTAACAACAAACCGAACGAGCATTTGGATTACAACCTTGTGCCGACCGTTGTGTTCAGCCACCCGCCGATTGGCACGATCGGTTTAACCGAGCCGAAAGCGATTGAGCAGTATGGGGCGGAAAATGTGAAAGTGTACCAGTCATCGTTTACGCCGATGTACAGTGCCGTAACACAACACCGCCAGCCGTGCCGAATGAAGTTAGTGTGTGTCAGCGCAGAGCAAAAGGTGGTCGGCTTACACGGCATAGGCTTCGGCGTTGATGAGATGATTCAAGGCTTTGCGGTGGCGATCAAAATGGGCGCGACCAAAGCCGATTTTGATAATACGGTTGCCATTCACCCGACCGGTTCGGAAGAATTTGTTACAATGCGTTAATCTGTTTGGCGAGTAGGCAACTATTCGCCTTTTTTGAGGAAACTAAAATGAAAAAAATCATCACGCTAATGGGATTAGCGTTGTTACTGTCCGGGTGCGACGGGAATGAAAAAAACAGCGTGCCGACAGGGAGTGCGCCGAGCAGTTCGCAATCAGAGCCACAAGCTAAGCCTGTCGAGGCGGTGAAAAATGCGAATGAGGAAAGTGCGGTAACGGTGCACGCGGATAAAACGACAAATGAGGCAGAAAGCGTGCAAGCGGTCAGTTCTGTGCCAACATCTGCAAATGCTGCTGCGGATCAAAATAGTACGCAGGCAAAGCCGGCGGCAGATAATCCGGTATCGCCCGCTACTGAAAATGCCGAGCCGACTGCCACGGAGAAAGCCGTTGAGGCAAAACAGGAGAATACGGCGGTGAAAACAGCGGTTGCGAAAACGGCTCAAGTGAGCGAACCGAAAGTGCCTAAAAAAGTAATGCCGGTAAAAGAGCAGGTGAAAAAAGAGCAACATCAGCGGGTAAAATCGGCAGCCTCGTACAGTAATGCGGAAAACGAGTCAGGTTTGTCTGAAGAAGAATTGCGAGTCGGTGCACAGCAGCCGCTTTCCATTGATGAAATTAATCATCTGAAAACCCAGTGCCGTTATCCGTTTATGTCCGATAGAGAGATGCAACTCTACCGTTGTTTTCCGGTAAAGGTTAATCAATAATTCATTGTTAAAACAGCAAAAATAAAGCCCTCGCAATGCGGGGCTTTTGTTAGAAACGTTATGCCTAAACTAAGGTTAGGCGGCGTAATAAGCTGCTTTAGCTTTTTGCAATTTCTGATAGGCTGCCAACAGTTTTTGGTGAGCTGCCATATTGGTGAGGCTTTCGTCCGAGCCTTGTAAACCGTGGAACGGATTGCCGCCGTTTACCGCATTCCAGGCAAATTCAACCGCTTGTTGCCCGTACATTCTCTCAAAAACAGCACGATATTGTGTCGGTTCACGGCTTTCGTCAAGGAACAGCTCTAAGCTACTGATTAAGCAGCGGTAGTAGTTATTGCGTTCAGGGCTGAACACGCTGGCGTTCATATTTGCCGTCCAGCTTGCCCAATCCAATGCCTCTTCTAAGTTGCCTAAGGCGAGGTGCAGCATTGATTTTAATTCCCCAACCCGTAGCGTTTGGAGTGCCGCCCCTTTCTCCGCCACCACGCCGATAAATTCACGCACACGGGTGAGATCGTCAATCCCTTGCTCGTCCAATTCGTCCAGTAGCGTTTGGTAGGTTTCACGGTCGTGATGGAAATACGGCAGATCAAGCAAGATTTCGCGCCAGTCCATTCCCATATTGTTGTTGGCATAAATGAGATCATCGGACGGGTAGATGTTCGACATTCCCGGTGCAAGAATACGGCAGGCATACACGCCGAGATGTTGATAATCCATAATATAGACTTCTTGGTTATGCTTGTTGAAAATCGCCATTAAGTTGGCAAATTCCTGTTCCGTTGTGCCGGCAAAATCCCAGTGTACAAACGGGTAATCGGCATCACGTTTGAAAAGATCCCACGAAATCAGACCACTTGAGTCGATGAAATGGGTCTCTAAATTGGCGTGGTCGGCAACGTCATCATTGTTGAAAGACGGCGGGGCGAAAACGTCCAAATCTTTTAGGCTGCGCCCTTGTAACAGCTCGGTAACGGTACGCTCAAATGCCACTTGGAAATGAGGGTGCGCACCGAAAGAGGCAAAGCAAGTGCCGTTGTGCGGGTTGAGTAAAATCACGCAGATAACCGGAAATTCGCCGCCGAGGGAGGCATCGTAGCAGAGGATTGGAAAGCCTTCTTGTTCCAGTTTTTCAATTGAGGCTTTAATGGTCGGGTAGCCGTCAATCACGGACTGCGGAATTTCCGGTAGGCTGATTGCCTCGGTGATAATGCGGTTTTTGACATAGCGTTCAAACACTTCCGACAGCCCTTGTACTCTGGCTTCGTTTTTGGTATTGCCGGCGGACATTCCGTTTGAGACAAACAGATTGCCTATAATACTTTGCGGGATATAAACCGTTTGTTGATCGGACTGGCGGGTGTAAGGCAAGGCAACAATACCCCGCTCGGTATTCCCCGATTGTAGATCGATCAGTAAATCGGGCGTCAGTTCACCATTCGGGTTGAAATATTGGTGTAAAAACGGATCTAACAGCCCGCTTGGGAGAGTTTCTTCGTCCTCGACCGCAAACCATTTTTCGTTTGGATAGTGAACAAATTCACTGTCGGCGATTGCTTTGCCTAAATAGAAATCCGCCCAAAAATAGTTGGTGGATAAACGCTCAAAATATTCACCCAATGCGGAAGCAAGGGCGGCTTTTTGGCTTGCGCCTTTGCCGTTAGAGAAACATTGCGGGCAGTCGGCATCACGGATATGCACCGACCAGACGTTCGGCACAGGGTTGAGCCACGAGGCTTCTTCAATATCAAAGCCCAAATTCTTCAGCTTGGTTTGAAAGCTAGCGATGCTGTCTTCAAGGGCGGCATCTTTGCCTAAAATAAAGGTTTGCGTCATAGTTTTTCTCAATTAACTAAAATAGCGTGCAGACTACCAAATTCCGCTGCGGAAATAAAACGATAGTCGGTATTTTGCAAAAAAATTTCACAAACCGACCGCGTGTTAGTGATAAAATCTTCGCCGAATTTCAGTTTTGTCAAGATAAACCAAATGAATTGCGAATTATTAGTGAATGTTACGCCGAGCGAAACTCGGGTGGCTTTAGTCGAAAACGGGGTATTGAAAGAGCTGCACGTAGAGCGGGAAGCGAAGCGGGGCATTGTCGGCAATATTTATAAAGGGCGGATTACCCGTGTGCTGCCGGGAATGCAGTCGGCATTTGTTGATATCGGCTTGGAAAAGGCAGCATTTTTGCACGCTTCGGATATTGTTTCGCACACTGAATGTGTCGATGAAAATGAGAAAAAACAATTTGTAGTGAAAAATATCAGTGAGCTGGTGCGGGAAGGGCAGGATATTGTGGTGCAAGTGGTTAAAGATCCGCTTGGCACAAAAGGGGCAAGATTGACTACCGATATTACCTTGCCTTCTCGTTATTTGGTCTTTATGCCGGAAAACAGCCACGTCGGTGTGTCGCAACGGATCGAGAGCGAAGACGAGCGTAACCGCCTAAAAGCATTGGTTGAGCCCTATTGTGATGAGCTAGGCGGTTTTATCGTGCGTACGGCGGCGGAGGAGGTAAGTGAGGAGAGCTTGCAACAAGATGTGGCTTTTTTGAAACGGTTATGGCGGAAAGTGCTGGAACGTAAAGCGAAATACCCTGCCAAATCAATGCTTTATGGCGAGTTAGCATTAGCGCAGCGGGTTTTGCGGGATTTTGTCGGCACGCGCATTCATTCCATTCAGATTGATTCAAAAATGACCTATGAACAGGTGAAAGAATTTTTAGCGGAATTTATGCCGGAACTAACCGATACGGTGCGTTTATATAGCGGTAAGCAACCGTTATTTGATCTGTATTCGATTGAAGAAGGGATTCAAAAAGCACTGGATAAACGGGTAGATCTGAAGTCGGGCGGCTATTTAATTATTGAGCAGACCGAGGCGATGACGACGATTGATATTAACACAGGTGCTTTTGTCGGGCATCGTAATTTAGCCCATACGATTTTTAATACCAACATTGAGGCAACACAGGCGATTGCTCACCAGTTACAGCTACGCAATTTGGGCGGGATTATCATTATTGATTTTATTGATATGCAAGAAGATGAACATCGCCAGCGGGTGTTGGAATCGTTGCAACTAGCCTTGAAAGGCGATCGGGTGAAGACTAATGTAAACGGCTTTACCCAGCTCGGCTTAGTGGAGATGACCCGCAAACGCACACGGGAAAGTTTAGAGCGGGTGCTGTGTTGTGATTGCCCGTCTTGCAAAGGACGTGGCACGATCAAGAGTATTGAAACCGTCTGTTATGAAATCCTGCGGGAAGTGGTGCGGGTGCATCATTTGTATCCGTCCGAACGTTATGTGGTTTATGCGGCAAGAACTGTGGCGGAGTATTTGATTAACGAAGAATCCCACGCCTTATTGGCGGAATTGGAAGTCTTTTTGGGGAAAAAAGTCGAAATCAAATCGGAAAGTTATTATCACCAAGATCAATTTGATGTGGTGGTGATGTAGTTTGAAATAAGTGGTGAAAAATCAATCGTTTTTGCGATAAATTTCTTGCAAAATGACGGGGGTAACTTAGAATGGCGAGCACCTTTCTTGGGGAAAGGTTGTCAAACTTTGGAGTAATCCAACCGCTTGTTTTCATCACTAGGAGAAACTTAAATGAAAAAATGGGCTGTGGCTTTAACATCGGGAATGGTAATGTTCAGTGCCAATGCAATGTCGCAAGAGAGCGTACACCTTTACACTTGGACGGAGTATGTGCCGGAAGGTTTGCTTGAGCAATTTACCAAAGAGACGGGTATCAAAGTTGTTGTATCGACCCTTGAATCAAACGAGACAATGTATGCAAAACTCAAAATTCAAGGCAAAGACGGCGGCTACGATGTGATTGCGCCGACTAACTATTTTGTGTCAAAAATGGCGCGTGAAGGGATGTTAATGGAGTTGGATCACAGTAAATTACCGGTGATCAAAGAGCTTAATCCGGATTGGTTGGACAAACCTTATGATAAAGGCAATAAATACTCTTTACCGCAGTTATTAGGTGCACCGGGTATTGCTTATAACACCGGAAGCTATCAAGGTAGTAGTTTCACGTCTTGGGGCGATTTATGGAAAGAAGAGTACAAGGGTAAAGTCCAATTATTAGATGATGCCCGCGAAGTCTTCAATATTGCCCTGTTAAAATTAGGACAAGATCCGAATACGCAAGATCCGGCGGTGATTAAAGCGGCTTACGAAGAGTTACTCAAACTGCGCCCGAATGTGCTATCGTTCAGCTCGGACAATCCGG
The DNA here is from genome assembly GCF_004569585.1 of Muribacter muris. Classification (NCBI taxonomy): domain Bacteria; kingdom Pseudomonadati; phylum Pseudomonadota; class Gammaproteobacteria; order Pasteurellales; family Pasteurellaceae; genus Muribacter; species Muribacter muris. The sequence goes on from NZ_SPPA01000003.1 coordinate 79,528, forward strand.
CAAATTCTTTCATTGCAGGTGAAGTGGAAGTCGGTCAGTTATGGAACGGTTCGATCCGCATTGCGAAAAAAGAGCAAGCATCGGTCGATATGGTGTTCCCGAAAGAAGGGCCGGTACTTTGGGTGGATAATCTTGCAATTCCGTCCAATGCCAAAAATCCGGATGCCGCTCATAAGTTAATCAACTACTTACTAAGTGCACCGGTAGCGGAAAAATTAACCTTAGAAATCGGTTATCCGACTTCAAATGTGAAAGCGTTGGAAGTTTTACCGAAAGAAATTACCGAAGATCCGGCAATCTATCCGACTGCCGAAGTCTTGCAAAAAAGCCACTGGCAAGATGATGTCGGCGAAGCGATTGAATTATACGAAAAATATTATCAAGAGCTAAAAGCGGCGAAATAATCTTCCGTACAAAATGCCCTAACGATGTTAGGGCATATTTTTTTATTCAATGAAAATTTATGGTATGATTCAACGTTCATTCAATGTTAATAAAACGCTATGAATTTACGTTTAAATCTTCTTTTACTCGTTATTGTTGCCATTCTGGGCGGTTGGTATTACAGCCAGCAGCAGACGGCGCAAACCGGCTTGGAAAATCTGATAAAAAAAGAGGGCGAAGCGGATTATACCGGCAACCAAATGACGACAATGGTCTATGATATAGCCGGTAAGCCGCAATATTTTGCCAAAGCACAGGAAATTAAACGCTATGAGGTTACCGAACGTACCGAGTTTTTTAAACCTTTTTTAGATTTATTTGATCGGGAAACGGCATTAAAACAGTGGAAAGTCAGTGCCGATTATGCCGAATTAACCAAGACCAAGCAGCTCAATTTGCAGGGAAATGTGAAGATTGAAAGCCTTGATCCGCAGTCCCGTTTGCAAAAAATCGAAACGGATAAGTTGTCGGTCGATTTAAATACGCAAGATATTTCCAGCGAAAGTGTAGTCAAATCACAGGGCAGCGGGTTTACCACAACCGGACGGGGTTTGACAGGCAATCTGAAAAAACAGGTCGCTACCCTGTTGTACGATGTGAAAACCTATATTGAGCCGACCGTAATTCAAAAAACGCCGATGAGCGATAAAAATAAGGATTAAAGATGAAATTTATAATGAAATCAGTGCTATTTAGTGCATTATTTGCGAGCAGTTTGTCTGCTTATGCGTTAAAAGGCGATACCGACCAACCGATCAATATTGATTCCGGTAGTCAATCTTTGGATATGGAAAACAATATCGTGGTCTTTAGCGATAATGTGGTGATTACGCAAGGTTCAATTAAAATCAATGCCGCCAAGGTAACTATTACCCGTCAGGAAGGCAAAAAAGAGACCATTGATGCAAACGGCTCGCCGGTAACGTTCCAACAAACGTTGGATAACGGTAAACCGGTCAATGGTAAGGGCAATAGCGTCCATTATGATTTAGGAACGGAATTTTTGATTTTGACCGGCAACGCAGAGCTTAAACAGCAAGATAGCTTTATTAAAGCGCAAAAAATTACCTACGATGTGAAAAAACAACAACTGAAAGCGAGCAGTGGCGGCAAATCACGGGTGAAAACCGTGTTAATTCCGGCACAATTACAAGACAGCAAAAAGACACAGAAAAAGTAGGATCAAATGCCAACACTTTATGCAGAACATTTGGCGAAAAGCTATAAAAACCGCCAAGTCGTCAAGGATGTGAGCTTGAATGTGAAAGCCGGCGAAATTGTCGGCTTGCTTGGACCGAACGGGGCAGGTAAAACAACCACTTTCTATATGGTAGTCGGTTTGGTTCGCCACGATCAGGGCAAAATTCGGATTGATGATCAGGATATCAGCACCTTACCGATGCACGATCGGGCAAAACAGGGGATCGGCTATTTGCCCCAAGAAGCTTCGATTTTCCGCCGTTTAAGTGTGTATGACAATTTAATGGCGGTGTTACAAGTGCGTAAAGATCTCACCGATCAGCAACGCAAAGCCAGAGCCGATGAATTGATTAACGAATTTCATATTGATCATATCCGCCACAGCCTCGGGCAGTCCTTATCAGGCGGAGAACGCCGCCGGGTTGAAATTGCTCGGGCGTTAGCGGCCAATCCGCAATTTATTTTGCTTGATGAACCTTTTGCCGGAGTCGATCCGATCTCCGTCATTGATATTAAAAAGATCATCGTCAATTTGAAAGAACGGGGATTGGGTGTGCTGATTACCGATCACAATGTGCGTGAAACCCTTGATGTGTGTGAACGGGCGTACATAGTCGGCAGCGGGCAGATGATTGCGAGCGGTACGCCGCAAGCGGTGTTGGAGAATCCGGACGTGAAACGGGTTTATCTGGGTGATCAATTTAAACTGTAAGACAAGCGGGCGGATCGGCGACTATTTTTGCAAACAATGGCTAATAACGACCCGCTTGCAACTCAATCTAGAATGGCATTAACAACTTTTTTATCGCCCGATAATATTCGCCAAGGCGTGTTTATCTCCAGCAAAAAACGGGCGTTGGAAATGGTAGGCAAACTGGTGGCGGATTATATAAACTGCCAAGCTGCCGACCAAACAAGCGAACAGCAACATTCCGAACCGGTTTGCCCGGTGGAATGTTTTGCGAATTTGTTTAAACGGGAAAAACTTGGCTCAACGGCAATCAATAACGGTGTTGCTCTCCCGCACGCCAAATTGCCGCCGAACAGTTGCGTAACGTTAGAGAAACCTATCGCCGTCTGTTTGCAGCTTGAAACGCCGATTGATTACGACGCGAGCGATAATAAAGCGGTCGATTTTATTTATGCGGTATTATTTCCGGATCAATGTTGTGAACAGTATCGGGGCGAATTGCAAACGATTGCCCGACAATTAAGCGATAAAGCCCTGCTAAAACATTTGCGGGCGGCACAATCCGCCCAAGATATTTGGCAGGTATTGGTGTATGCGGATCAGACATTTGACGGTGAACAACCTTAGGAGCGATTATGGAGCTAATTATCATCAGCGGGCGTTCGGGGTCCGGTAAATCGGTAGCATTACGGGCATTGGAAGATGTTGGCTACTATTGTGTCGATAACATTCCGCTCCCACTGATTTCCCAACTGGCGAGCTACCTTGCCAATGCTAATCGCTCCGCCGTTGTGAGCTTGGATATTCGCAATTTGCCGGAAGATCCCAATGCGTTGGAGGAAATGCTCAAAACCTTGCCGACCAATATCACCACGAAATTGATTTTCCTTGATTGCGAACGTAATGCTCTCATTCGTCGTTATAGTGATTCCCGCCGCTTACACCCGCTTTCAAACCAAGATCTGTCCCTTGAAAGTGCGATTGATTTGGAAAAACGCCGCCTTGATCCCCTTTACCAACAAGCCAATTATATTATTGATACGACAAGGTTATCTTCCCATCAATTAGCCGAAACACTGCGTGAATTGCTCAAAGGCACGGCACAAACAACGCTAAAAATTATTGTGGAATCTTTTGGCTTTAAGTACGGCGTGCCGGCAAATGCCGATTATGTCTTTGATGTGCGTTTTCTGCCCAATCCTCATTGGGACGTGAATTTACGCCCGATGACCGGTCTTGAACAGCCGGTTATCGACTTTTTGGTGAGCCAGCCGGAAGTGGCAGATTTTATTGCAAAAACGGAAGATTATCTCACCGCTTGGTTACCGGCATTGGAACAAAATAATCGCAGCTACCTAACGATTGCAATTGGCTGCACGGGCGGGAAACATCGTTCGGTCTATATTGCACAGCAACTTGCCGATTATTTCACCGGACTGGGTAAAAGTGTGCAGGTACGCCATCGTAGCCTTGAGATGCAACAAAAGGGGTAGCCGATGAAAACAGCAGATATTGTCATTATCGGTGGTGGAATGGTCGGGCTTGCCTTGGCAGCATTGCTTGCCGATTGTGATTGTCGGATTAAAATTGTTGAACAATCCCCGCCACCGCCACCGCCACCGTCAGATACGCTCGGTTATCGGGTTAGTGCGATTAACCGTGCCAGCCAACTTATGTTGGAACAGATTGGCGCGTGGCAACAAATTCCTACGGAGAGACGTTCGGCTTACGGCAAAATGCAAGTACGGGAAAAAGACAGCTTTGCCCGCATAGAGTTTGATCATCAAGATACCGCAATCAAACAATTAGGGCTAGAACAGCTTGGCTTTATTATCGAAAACCAACACATCCGTTTTGCCCTGTGGCAACAAGTGAGCCGGCAAGCGAATGTTGAAATGGTGTTTGCCGAGCTGCAAACATTGGGGATCAGTGAAAACGGTGCTTTTCTTACCCTCTCCAATGGCGAAATGCTGACGGCAAAATTAGTTGTCGGGGCGGACGGCGCTCACTCTTGGGTACGCCGCCAAGCCGATATTCCGTTGATTAGCCGAGATTATCAGCATACGGCGTTAGTGTGTAATGTCAAAACGTCGGAAAGCCATCAACAGACCGCCCGTCAGATTTTTGCTCCTGACAGCATTTTGGCATTTTTACCGCTCAATGACGAACGGCTTTGCTCGATTGTGTGGTCGTTACCGCCACTGCAAGCTCAACAACTGCTGGAATGTGATGAACAAACTTTCCAAAAACAGCTTGTGATCGCCTTTGACCATCAGCTCGGCTTATGTGAATTGCAAAGCGAGCGGGCAATCTACCCGCTTGTTGCCCGCTATGCACGGGATTTCGCCCAACCACACATTGCTCTCATTGGCGATGCGGCACATACCATTCACCCTCTGGCAGGGCTTGGGGTTAATCTCGGCTTTGCCGACGCACAAAAGCTGGCACAAGAGATTCAACGACATTGGCAGGCGGGTAAAGATATCGGCGAATACCGCCATTTACGCCAATTTGAACGTGAACGAAAGGTAGAAGCGGTAAAATTACTGGTGGCAATGGAAGGGCTGAAACAGCTTTTTAGCGGCGATCACCCGCTCAAAAAATTGGTGAGAGGCGTGGGGTTAAGTTTAACCAACCAAAATGCTCTTGCGAAAAAATTGTTAATCGAACAGGCAATAGGGGTTTAGCTGCGTTGCTTTTTTGTGCTATTGCACAGCAATTTGCTGAGCGATTGGAACTAAACTGCCAAGCACCCTGTCTATTAGCAGTACAACGTTGCAGCCTGTGTATCGGGTTGTTTATCTTTTATGTGAAACCTTTGAGGAAAATGTGATGAAAAAATTGACAAAAATCAGTGCGGCAGCATTATTCGCACTTTTTTTAACTGCGTGTGATAAGCCGGCAAATAAAGCAGCAGAAGCACCAAAAGCGGAAGCTACGCCAGCAACACAGCCGGCAACGGAAGCGCCAAAAGCAGAAACTGCGGTAGCGGAACAAGCTGCAAAAACAGTTGATACACAAGGTGCGGAAGAGTATAAAAAATTGCTTGACTGGAATGCGAGCTTAGAGAAAGAAATTGCTGCAGCGAATAATGAACTTCAACAAAAATTTTCAAGCGGCGATAAAGCGCAAATCGAAGCCGGTTATAAAGCTTTCACCGCAAAAGTAGATGACGTACTAAAAAGTTTAGATGCATTGGAGTTTAAAAACGAGTCAATTATCGCATTTAAAGAAAAAATGAAGTCAAATCAAACAGAGGAAGCCAAAAAAGCTTTCCAAGCGAAAACAGAAGCTTTAATGCAAGGTGGCGTTGAGTTACAAAAACTGCAATCGGAATTAGAGCAAAAATTTGCACACTAATTCAGTCAGTTACAACAAGGCTAGTCGCAAGACTAGCCTTTTGCGTTTACAGCACAAGCGGTGTAATAAAAGGGCTATTCAGATCAGCAAGAGGCAAGGGCGAATTTTGCCAAGGGCGAAGTAGCTGGGTTTGCATTAAATTCAGAGTGTCCAAGCCCGGTATCGTATCGGGGGTATATTGGGCGGCAAAGCGCGCCAGTTGCGTGAGGGCAAGGCTTGATTCAATACTGGAGCTGATTACCGCCGTCAGTCCTTGTCGATGGGCGTATTCAATCAAGCGAATACATTTTTGTAACGAACCGATGAGGGTCGGTTTAATGATGAAAGCGGTCAGATGATCGCTTTTTTTTGCAAATAGGTTCGGCTCTCGTGTGGTTTCGTCCCACGCAATCGCAATGTTGTGTTGAGCGGCAAATTGCATTGACATTGCTGGGGTACGGCAGGGTTCTTCAATAAATTGAATACGTTTTTTGTTGGATTCGGCAATTTTGGCTGCAAATTGCGCCGCTTTCTCCAGTGTCCACGCCCGATTGGCATCAAGACGCAGTTTGAGGTCGGGGATTGCCGTTAAAAACATATCGGCAATCAGCCCGTCTCGATTGGCTTCGTAAAGCCCGACTTTCATTTTCGCCACTTTTTCTCCACTCATTCGTTGCAATTTGGCATACAGTTCATCGGGATCGCCGTAGCAAAGCGGGGCGGTATCATAACGACCTTCACTCCCCAGCTCTCCCCGTAATTCTGCCAAAGCACAACTGATCCCGAAAGCAACGGATGGCACATACTGACGGTCGAGATCATCGTCCTGCCCGTTGAGCCAATTTGTCCGCCATTGCTTTAATTGCTGTTCGGCTTGGGGTAAATCCTCGCTACTAAATTCAGGCAACGGAGCGATTTCCCCCCAACCGACTTGCCCGTTTTCGTGTAATTCCACCAATAAGCCCCCCCGCTGTTTTAGACGGCGTTGGCGCAAGATGACCCCGGTTTCTACGGGAATGGTATAGCGATAGCAATTAACTAGGCGCATAGGTGCTCCTTTGGTTTATCCTGCCCAATTCTCTAACTGTTCTTGTAACGCCAGCCATTCGGATTCGGTATCTTCAAGGGCTTTCTTGGTGTCGATCTGTTTGGCAAGCGTATCGGTTAAGCGGGCTTTATTTTGTGGTTCATAAAGGGTTTGATCGGCGAGTGTTTGCTCGAGAGCAGCCAAACAAGCAGTCAGTTTTTCTAAATTGTTTTCAAGCTGTGCCAAGCGTTTGCGTAGTGGGGCAGTTTGCTGACGGCGTTCGGCTTCCAACCGTTTTTGCTCTTTGCGGTTGGCGGCACTGTTGGCTTGGCAAGCGGTCGGTTCGGTGGCTTTTTTTGCAACGGTTTGAGCATTCAACTCATTCAGCCATTTTTGGTAATCCTCTAAATCGCCGTGAAATTCGTCTACTTGTTCGTTGTGGACTAAATAAAATTCGTTCACGGTGCTGCGTAGCAGGTGGCGATCGTGGGAGACGATCACTAATGATCCTTCGTAGTGGGTGAGGGCTTCGGTCAAGGCTTGACGCATATCCAAATCCAAATGGTTGGTCGGTTCGTCCAAGAGCAGTAAATTCGGGCGTTGCCAAACGATCAGGGCAAGTACCAAGCGGGCTTTTTCACCGCCGGAAAAACTCTGCACCGCCTGTTTGACTTTATCTCCGCTAAAGGCAAACCCGCCGAGATAGTTACGCAGTGCCTGCTCGGTTTGCTCCGGGGCAAGACGGGCGAGATGCCATAGCGGGCTTTCGTCCGGTCGCAAGGTATCAAGTTGATGTTGGGCGAAATAGCCGAGCTGCACGCCTTTTGCCAGTTGAATATGACCGCTTTGCGCAGAAATTTCCCCTGCCAGCAGTTTGATTAGGGTGGATTTTCCTGCACCGTTGCGTCCAAGCAGTCCGATGCGAGAGCCGGGGACAAGATTGAGTTTCACCGATTGTAAGACGGTTTTTTCGCCATAGCCGGCGCTGACTTTTTCCATTGAGAGCAACGGGCTTGGCAGAGAGAGTGGCGGGCGGAATGCAAAGGAAAACGGGCTGTCCGCATAAGCCGGGGCAATCAGTTCCATTTTTTCTAGTGCTTTCACCCGGCTTTGGGCTTGCTTGGCTTTGGTGGCTTTTGCTTTGAAACGGTCGATAAATTTCTGTAAATGCGCAATTTTTTGTTGTTGTAATTGGTAAGCGGCATTTTGTTGTGAGAGTTTGGTTGCCCGCTGGATTTCAAAGTCAGTATAATTACCGGTGTAATCGTGCAGTTTTTGTTGCTCAATATGCAGTACCCGATCGATGATCGGGTCGAGAAAATCACGGTCGTGGGAGATCAGCAATAGCGTGCCACGGTATTGGCTGAGCCAGCGTTCCAACCAGATGACCGCATCGAGATCGAGGTGGTTGGTCGGCTCGTCCAACAGCAGTAAATCGGAGCGACAGAGTAAGGCTTGCGCAAGGTTAAGACGCATTCGCCAGCCGCCCGAAAAGGATTTAACCGGCAGCTGTAATTGTTCGGGCTGAAAGCCTAAGCCGTTGAGCAGTGTTGCCGCTCGAGATTGAATCGTCCACGCATCAATGGTGTCGAGTTTGGTGTGTAATGTCGCAATCAGATGACCGTTATTGTCGGTATTGGCTTTGTCTAATTGCGCCATTAGCTGCGTATATTCCCGATCGCCTTCAATCACATAATCGATCGCAGCCGTATCTAGTGCCGGTGTCTCTTGGTTTACCCACGCAATCGCCCAGTTTTGCGGGTATTTTGCCTCACCGCCTTCGGCACTTAATTCTTGTTTCAGTAGAGCAAACAGAGAGGATTTACCGCAGCCGTTTTTGCCGACCAAGCCGACTTTTTGTCCGGTGTGAATTGTGGCGTTTGCCCGCTCAAGTAATGTATTTTGCCCGCGTTTGAGGGTTAAATCTGTAAAAAAAATCATTGAAATCTAAATTAACTATTTGTTGAAACTCAAATTTGTTGCACAATAACTGCCATTGTTTTATTGAAATAAGGAAAGTTAATGTTTGATTCATTAGTTGTACAATTTGTGGTACTTTGGGCGGTCATTGATCCTATCGGTTCAATTCCTGTTTATCTCGCCAAAACGGTAAGATTGTCGATTGAAGACCGCCGTAAGATTGCACGCAATGCGATTTTAATCTCCGCAGGGATTTTACTCTTTTTCTTAGTGCTGGGACAATGGTTACTTGACGCAATGCAAATTCCGTTATCGGCTTTCCAAATTGCAGGCGGTTTAGTGCTACTGTTATTTGCCCTTTCGATGATTTTTGGGGAAAGTAAGCAGGATCAAGAAATAAAAATGAAAAGTAACATCAGTGAACTTGCCGTTTACCCGCTCGCCGTGCCGTCTATTGCATCGCCGGGGGCGATGATGGCGGTTGTCTTATTGACGGATAACCACCGTTATAGCTTTACCGATCAGGTTGTTACCACAGTCATTATGCTCTCGGTATTATTGATTACCTACCTGTTGCTCTTAGCGGCAAACCGAATTCAGCATTTAATCGGTAACGCAGGGGCGGCTATTATCAGCCGGGTAATGGGGCTGATTTTATGTGCGGTGGCGATCAATAATATCTTAATCGGGCTGCGGGATTTCATTACGCAAGCGGGCTGATGGCGATAATTTTTTGAAATCCTCTTATACGGAGGATTTTTATTTTGTAGGAATAGAAAATGGCATTACTGACTCTTACGCAAGCCCTTGAAAAAATATCGGCTTGCCTCACCCCTTCAACTGAAACTGAATTAGTGAGTTTAGCACACGCGGTAAATCGGATCTGCGCCGAGCCGATTTATTCGCCGATTAACGTACCGGCTTTTGATAATTCCGCAATGGACGGCTATGCCGTGCGATTTGACGATTTAACCCGTTTTTCTCAATTTGATATTGTGGGCAAAGCCTTTGCCGGCAATGCTTTTGAGGGGGATATGCAAGCGGGGCAGTGCGTGCGGATTATGACGGGAGCGAAAATCCCGACCAATGCCGATGCCGTGATTATGCAAGAAGAAGCCGTATTAAATGCAGACGGTACGGTCAGTTTTAACAGCAATGTTTCGGTCGGGGCAAATATCCGCCGAATCGGCGAGGATATTCAACAAGGAGAATTAGTGCTGGAGCAGGGTAGCAAGCTGAATGTTACCAGCTTGCCGTTGCTGGCATCACTTGGGATAGCAGAGATCAAGGTATTCAAACCGTTAAAGGTCGCTATTTTATCTACGGGCGATGAACTTGTGCCGGTCGGTCAGCCGTTAAAAGCGGGACAAATTTATGACAGTAACCGTTTTGCCTTGCGGTTAATGCTGGAAAAGTTGCACTTGAATATAATGGATTACGGTATTTTGCCGGACGACCCGCACTTATTTGAGCGAACGTTTACGGAAGCGGCACAGACCGCTGATGTGATCATTACTAGCGGTGGCGTATCGGTGGGGGAAGCAGATTTTACCAAAACCGTGTTGGAAAAATTGGGCAATATCGGCTTTTGGAAAATCGCAATGAAACCGGGTAAGCCTTTTGCCTTTGGGCAGATCGGCAAGGCGCACTTTTTCGGTTTGCCGGGTAATCCTGTTTCGGCACTTGTTACCTTTTACCAGCTGGTGCAGCCGGCATTGCTCACCTTAGCCGGTGTTAATGCAAAAAAAGTTGCAGATTTTTCCCCTTATCTAACTGCTTGCACAACGGTGGCACTCAAAAAAGTGGTCGGACGGCAGGATTTCCAACGGGGATTCTACCGCCTTAACCAAAGCGGACAACTGGAGGTAACGCCTGTCGGTGTGCAAGGTTCGCATATCTTTAGTGCCTTTCACCAAAGTAACTGCTTTATTGTGTTAGCCCAAGAACAAGGTAATGTGGCGGCGGGCGAGCAGGTGATGATTCAACCTTTTAATGCGTTATTGAGTTAATATGCAACTGACTGATCACGAAATGTTACGTTACAACCGTCAAATTATGCTGAAAAGCGTGGATTTTGACGGGCAAGAAAAGCTCAAAGACAGTCGGGCGTTGATTGTCGGGCTAGGCGGGCTAGGCTGTGCTGCCGGTCAATATCTTGCCGCCGGCGGTGTCGGGCAACTGATGTTGGTGGATTTTGATCGGGTTTCGCTGTCAAATTTACAACGGCAAATCTTACATCGCGATCAGGATATTGAGCAATTTAAAGTGCTGTCGGCGCGGCAGCGTTTGACGGAAATTAACCCCCATATTCAGATCGATACACTCAATCATCAATTATCGGCAGAGGAGTGGGCGGCGCTAATTCCGCATTATGATGTGGTGTTGGATTGTACCGATAATGTCGCTATCCGTAAGACGCTCAATCAAAGCTGCTTTCAGGCGAAAGTGCCGTTGGTATCCGGCTCGGCGATTCGGTTTGAAGGGCAGATCAGCGTGTTTGATTACCGCCCGCACAGCCCCTGTTATCATTGTTTAAGCCAATTATTTGGTGAAAATCACCTCACCTGCGTTGAAGCGGGGGTGATTTCACCGATTGTCGGCATTGTCGGCAGTTTGCAAGCGCTTGAGGCAATGAAGTTATTATTGGGTATCGGGCAGTCCCTTTCGGGCAAATTGTTAATGATTGACGGGCTTAATTTTGCCGTTCGCACGTTAAATTTACAAAAACAGCCGGATTGTATGGTTTGTCATCAAAAAAGTGAGTAAAATTCACATTTGTTAAGAAATGCAAAGTTTGGTTTAATGGTTTGACCACTAAACCGATTTAGCTTACTATTCCTACCTGTAAAGTTCCTCTTTAGTTCAGTCGGTAGAACGGCGGACTGTTAATCCGTATGTCGCTGGTTCAAGTCCAGCAAGAGGAGCCAACAATTTCCTCCTTTAGTTTTTTCTTTTGATCTTGTTTTATTTGTCTCCTTTTATAAAACAGTGATTCATACCTCCTAGGATTAGATCAAAAGAATTGCCTCCGTTTCGGAGGCTTTTTTTTGCCCGAAATTTAGATCCAGTGTAGCTGGCGTAGGATTAATAAGCCGAGGCTGGAGGTAAACATTGCGCCGACGGTGGTGATCGCAATTAAGTTAGCGGCGGCAGTTGCGTTGCCGCCAAAGCTACGCACCATTGCATAACTTGCCACGGCAACCGGTGTGGAGGACATCAGGAATAAAATTCCCAGCGCCATCGGCTCTAATTGGAACAGATATTTACCCAATAAAATCATCACGATCGGGGTGAGAAAGAGTCGTCCAAGGCTGGAATAGATCACAATTTGGTTTAATGTGTCCGCACTAGGCTGCGTTTTAATTTGCTTGAGTTGGCTGAAATCCAAGCTCGCACCGGTACAAATGAGCGCGAGGGGCAGGGTGATATGGGCAAGATAATCGCCTGTGCGGATAAGCGGAACGGGGATCGTAATCTCAAATTTGCTGACAATCAGCCCGCATAGAATGGCAAGAATTAACGGATTTTTGGCTAATGAGGCAAGCATTTTACCGCCATTTAACTTCCCATCACCTAGCGAGTATGTCAGGGTAATTACGGCGAGGACATTGAATAACAGGGTCAAACAAGCAACATACACGGAAGCCGGCGCAGTAGCAGCCGTGCCGTAAGCATTGACGCACAATGCCAGTCCTAAAATACCGCTGTTTCCCCGAAAAATACCTTGCACGAAAATGCCTCGATGTTCCCGCTTGGCAATGTAGCGTGCTGCCAGCCATTCACCACCAAGGTAAACCGCCATTGTGCCGACTACCCCTGCACTGACAAGCCATAATTGGCTGCCGTAATCGGCGGGCTGTTTGACGATGTTGATAAACAATAAACAGGGGAGGGTAATGTTGAAGACAAATTTTGATGCCGTGTGGCAAAAATGGTCGTCAATCATTTGGCGGCGGTATAACACAATACCTAAAATCAGCATCAAAATGGTCGGTAGGGTAACGCCAAGGCTAAACCACAACGCATCTAAAAACATTCTCTCCTCCTATGGCAAGCGGTCGGTTGAGCAGTATTTTAGGCAAAATTCAAAATGATCTAGCCATTGCAGACATTGACTTCTTTCACGAAAGGGGCGCAATGGTTGTGCCGTAATGAGAGATAATCATTGTAAGACGTTAGTATTTATCAAGCTACGTCTGATCAGTCGTATTGCAAAAAATCGCTGTCATCCTACCGCGTGTTGAAACAAAAATGGTGAATAAGTTTGGTGAGCAGATCGATCGTCGGGGTGATAAATCGGCTATCCAAATATTCATCGGGCTGGTGAGCTTGTTCAATCGAACCCGGCCCAAGCACAAGCGTTGGGCAGAGCTGCTGAATAAACGGGGCTTCGGTACAGTAATTGACCGCTTGGCACGGCTCGCCTAACAATTTTTCCACCACTTGCACCACTTGAGCGGAATGTTCGCACTCATAGCCGGGAATACCGCTATGCAGTGAGCGAATTTGAATCCGATCGCCCCATTGCTCAATTAACGGTGCAAGTTGCTCCCGTAATAAATCTTCCAAATCTTGTAGTGCTAAATTGGGTAATGGGCGTATATCAAGCTGCAATTCACAGCAGGCACAAATCCGGTTAATCGCATCGCCGCCGTGAATATTACCTAAATTCATTGTTGGGTAAGGCACTTGAAACAGCGGATTATGATAACGGGTTTTAAGCTGATCCCGCAACGATAGCAAGCGATCGGTTACACTGTGCATCACTTCAATCGCGTTGATTCCTTGAGCCGGATCGCTGGAATGCCCTGATTGCCCGATAATGCGAATTGCCTCGCCCATATGCCCTTTATGTGCCCGAATCGGTTTGAGCGAGGTCGGTTCGCCAATAATCGCACAATCCGGTCGAATATGGCTGTGCTGAGCAAATGTTCTTGCGCCGAGCATTGTGGTTTCTTCGTCTGCGGTTGCAAGAATACGTAATGGTTTTTGCAGTTTACTCAGATCTAACCGGCTGACAGCTTCCACCACAAAGGCGAAAAAGCCTTTCATATCCGCAGTGCCTAAGCCGTAAAAACGTCCGTTTTGTTCGGTGAGTGTAAAGGGATCGAACTGCCAGCGTCCTTCATCAAACGGGACGGTATCAGAGTGTCCGGCTAATAATAGACCGCCCTCGCCTGTGCCATAGGTTGCCAGTAAATTATACTTATTACGGCTATTTTCAACGGCGATGATGTCGGTATGAAAGCCGAAATCCGCCAGCCAGTCGGCGAGCCGTTCAATTAGAGCTTGGTTAGATTGATCCTGCTGGGCTTCCAAGCTGCTGATTGTCGGAAGCTCAATTAACTGGCGATAACGTTCGATAAAGGAAAGTGTCTTCATTATTTCACCTGTTTTAAAATTGCAAAGCTGACGGCGATTTCCCAAATTAAAATTGTATAAATGCCGAACCGTTCAAGAAGCGCAAAATAGGCGGTCGGGATAAAAATGGTGGCTAAAATCGCACTCATACCGCAGATCGAAGCAAGGATTGCGTAACGCTTTAACCTATAAAAAGACCTGCTGACAATGCCCAAGCCGGTTGCCAAGAGGGTAAGATGCCCGAATATAAAGGTGATGCTTGCGCCGAGATTATGTAAGCCGCCTTCTACATATTTGCCGCCTTGACTGGAGGCGATCAGTGTTGCGCCGAGACTAAAGCAGAGTGCTGACACCGTGCCGATTAAGCGGTATTTTGGGGCGGTAATTTGGGAGATGCCGAGTAGATAAATCCAAACGAAGAAAATGCCTTGCAGCATAAAAGCTACCCGCATCATATACGAGAGTGGCGAGAGTTGGCTAGTTTGTGTATCAACCAGTGTACCAATCGGCAATAATAACTCAAGGGTTGAATGGTTAAGATAGACTTTCGTCCCTTGGCTGAACAGCACCGCAACAAGCTCTGCGAAAAAGTAGTAAAGCCCGATAAATGCCGAAATAACGGCGATCAGGCGAATAAGAAGAGCGTGGCTACGGCGTACGCACGGGTGCATTAAGAACGGGTAAAATTTCACCCCGAACGACCCGCTTGTAAAATACTGCTCTACAGCGTGATAAGCCTGCGCAAGCCGTTGTAGCACGGCGAGAATGTTCTGTTTCACTCTGGTTAGCCCCATTCAAATGTGGTTAAACTGTAATAACTTGCCCAAATAAAGAGCAGGGAAATCGCAACAAGCCAGATTTTTTCGCTGAGGTGGAAATACAATTTACCTTGATGCTGATAGCGGGCATACATAAACACCGCAATCCCCGGTAAGTAAAGCAAGAATGAGAGTAATAAATAATCCAAGCCGGCGGCATAGACGATCCACAGCCCGTAAAGGCTTGCTATTAAGCCGGTAAATTGGATATACCACGCTGCACCTTGCTGTAAGGCAATTTTAAGCAAATATGCCCCGACTAAAACGTAGGG
The DNA here is from genome assembly GCF_004569585.1 of Muribacter muris. Taxonomy (NCBI): domain Bacteria; kingdom Pseudomonadati; phylum Pseudomonadota; class Gammaproteobacteria; order Pasteurellales; family Pasteurellaceae; genus Muribacter; species Muribacter muris. The sequence goes on from NZ_SPPA01000003.1 coordinate 94,600, forward strand.
GACTAAAACCATTGCGGTGGAAATTTGGATCAGCACCGTATAGCCTTTGCCGGTAAACAGAACTAATAACAGGCTGAACTGAATGGCAAGGTTGGTCATCCACAAGCCGCCAATACGGGCATTACGCTGATTTTTACGGGCAAGGATTGCCGGGAAGACCGCTGTTTTTGCCGCTTGGTAAGGAATTTCGGAAGAAAACATTGTCCAGCTCATATAAGAGGCCAACACCGACACAATCAAGCAAAAAGTAATGATGATCTTACCGCTTGTACCGATTAACTGCTCTAAAATTGCCGCCATAGAGGGATTGGGCAGTTGAGCGATGACTTCACGGGGTAAAATACCTAGCGACAACACGGTAATCATTACATAAAGCACAAGGGTGATCAAGATACCGAGTAAGGTAGCCAAACCGACATCCGTTTTCTTTTTGGCGTGGGCGGATAAAATAGATGCCCCCTCAACCCCGACAAATACCCACAAGGTAATCAGCATTGTGCTTTTAATTTGATCCAACACCGGACGGTTTAAACTTTCTCCCGCAAAATCCTGCGAAAATTGATCGGGCGAGAAATACCAAACGGCTAAACCGATGAACAGAAACAGGGGCAGCGTTTTCACAATCGTTGCGATTAAATTGACCGCCGCCGCTTCCCGAATCCCTTGGGTAATTAAAATATGCACCAGCCAGACGATAACCGATGCGCCGAAGATTGCCCACGGCGTATTGCCCTGCCCGAAGATCACGTTTGTTTCAGTATCGACAAAAGTGCCGATGCCCTCAAAGGCAACCACCAAATAACCGACACTACCGATAGCGGTGCAGAGCCAATAGCCCCAAGCGGTCAGCCCGCCGGCTAAATCCCCAAATCCCTCACGGGCATAGGGGTACACACCGCCCTCCAGCTCGGGTTTAAGGCGGGAAAGAAAAAAGAACGATAAGCCCAAAAAAATGATGCCGACACCGGTGATAAGCCAGCCGATAATCAATGCTTGCGCACCGGCAACCTCCGCCATATTTTGAGGCAGGCTGAAAATACCGGAGCCAATCATTGAGCTTAGCACCAATGCAGTGAGCGAAAATAAACCGATTTTGCCCTTAGACATTTGAAAACCTTTGAAAAAATACAAACTCGCAATTTTACCCTAAAAAGAAAGGGAGACGAACATAATCTGCGTGTGCTAGTTTACCTATTTGAAAAATCGTTTGTCATTATCGGATAAAAAACGTATTATAGCCGTCTAGATGGCAATACATCTAAAGCAGAAATTGATCGCAAGCGGTCGGTAACGGCAAATTTTTTCCAAAATCCGACCGCTTGTCTTAATGAAAAACAAGCGTATTTTTAAATTAAAGTAGTGATAAATCAATAGGATAGAAAATGGCAATCAACTTATTTACTTCTGAATCCGTCTCCGAAGGGCATCCGGATAAAATCGCCGACCAAATTTCCGATGCGGTGTTAGATGAAATTTTAAAACAAGATCCAAAAGCCCGTGTAGCGTGCGAAACCTATGTGAAAACCGGTATGGCGTTAGTCGGCGGAGAGATCACCACTTCGGCGTGGGTGGATATTGAAAACCTTACTCGCAAAGTGATTTGCGATATCGGTTACACTCACTCGGATATGGGCTTTGATGCCCACTCTTGTGCGGTATTAAATGCAATCGGCAAACAATCGCCGGACATCAATCAGGGCGTGGATCGTGCCGACCCGCTTGCGCAAGGCGCGGGCGACCAAGGCATTATGTTTGGCTATGCCACCAATGAAACCGACGTGTTAATGCCGGCACCGATTACTTATGCACATCGCCTAATGGAACAACAGGCGAAGGTGCGGAAAAGCGGCAAATTAGCGTGGTTACGCCCTGATGCCAAAAGCCAGCTCACCTTTATCTACGAAGATAACAAAATCAAAGGGATTGATGCGGTCGTACTTTCTACCCAGCACGCTGAATCCGTGTCGCAAAAAGAGGTGTACGAAGGGGTGATGGAAGAGATCATCAAACCGGTACTGCCAAGCGAATGGTTAAGCCAAAGCACCAAATATTTCATCAACCCGACCGGACGTTTTGTGATTGGCGGCCCGATGGGCGATTGCGGTTTAACCGGTCGTAAAATTATTGTCGATACCTACGGCGGTGCGGCACGCCACGGTGGCGGAGCATTCTCCGGTAAAGATCCGTCAAAAGTGGATCGCTCAGCGGCGTATGCGGCGCGCTATGTGGCGAAAAATATTGTGGCGGCCGGCTTGGCGGATCGCTGTGAAATTCAACTTTCCTACGCTATCGGCATTGCCGAACCGACTTCAATTATGGTGGAAACCTTCGGCACAGGTAAAGTGGCGAACGAATTATTGGTCGCTTTAGTACGTGAGCATTTCGATCTGCGCCCTTACGGCTTAATCCAAATGCTTGATTTAATCCGCCCGATTTACCGTGAAACTGCGGCTTACGGACACTTCGGCCGTGAACATTTCCCTTGGGAAAAAACCGACAAAGCCGATGCACTACGCCAAGCGGCAGGGGTGAAGTAAATCTATACGAAAATGGCAGGTTATTACCTGCCGTTTTGTTTTTTATTTATTATCAAGAATATTTTGGCTAAGTTTCATTGCAAACTCCCTTGATTTCTTATTCCCTATTTTTGCATAATCACGAAAAATTTTAAGCAAAGATTGTTTATATTGCAGCGGGAGATGATATTTAATTGCCTGTTCTGCGTAATCTACTGCTTGGTCATATTTCAGTTCTAGCCCTGAAATCATCGCTAAATTATATAAAGCAATAGGATTATTGTTTTTTGCTTCTTTTTCAGACCATTCTTTTTTCAAGTAAATCTTATTTTCTATATCTACAGTGTCTATAATAGGTACTTTAAGCTCTTTCATTAGTTTTTCAGCATTTTTATTTCCCATATTAGACAGTGCTTGATACCTATCAAAGGTAAAAAAAGCATTATTATAAATATCAAGGAAATTATTCTTTTTACTATATTCTAATAATGTATTGAGGTGATATTTAGATTTTTTAATATCTACTTTTGTACCTAAGCCATTAAAATAGATTAGGGAAAGCACTGCATGTGAATCATAAGTATAAGGATTGATTGATGCCGCTAAAATTTCATACTGCTGTTTAGCTGTATAAAAATCTTGTCCATCTATACCAATAAAAGATGTGTTCGCAAGCATAAAACGAGCTTGAAAATGCCCGTTATGGGCAGCCATACGCAAATATGTCATTGAAGTTTGAATCTCTCCTTTATTAAACATTAAAGAGGCAGTTTCAAATAACTGCTCTGTCTCACGTTGCTTTTTGGCTTTAGCTTGCTTTTCTAAGTAAGAAATTGCTTTGGGATTACCTTCTTTTGCAAGAAGTTCTAGTGCTTCAATATCATTTTGCTCAATTAATTTCTCAACAGGGTAAGTAATAATTTTATTTTGAATGGATTTTTTATTTTTAGTATCAAGTTTGATATTTAGCATAAAATAAGCTATCCCAGAGATAGTAAAAATAAAAAACAGAAAATAAACTATTTTTTTCTTATACATTTTGATTACCTTGTGGTTTTGTTGGGTGGAGTAGTAATAAAATTATGAGAATAATTTTTATAATCGGCAGTATTACATAAAAGATTAAGTTGATTATAGATGTATTATTAACACCAATGCTAAATAGCAGTTCATACATAGCCATATATACTGCAACTAATGGATAGAAGTTGAATAGTCCCCACCATTTCGAGTAACCGATATCAGAGAGCCTTCTTTTTGTAATTTGAAAGTTAAAATATAGTGTAATAGGTATCCACCATACAAAGTGGAAATTTCTCATAAGCAATTCCATTCCTTTAGTAATATTTGCATATCTAAAGACCTCATAGTTTTCAAAAATTTTACTTAATTCAACATTGAAATTAAATGCAATAAGAAAAATCCAAGCAGCAAAAACAGTTAAATTATAAAGTGTGAAATAAATGAGAAACTCTTTTTGATTGAATCTATCTTGTTTAAACATTAGTTTAGTCCCTTATATGTAGTTAAAATGGAATGTTATTTTTGCTAAAGCAGCTGATATAGAGTACAATTATTCATCCGAATAAAACAGCCGTTAAAATGGGGTATATCCTACTATTTTATGGTTAAAACTATCGAAAATTGGGTGTTTGAATGTCAGAGTTAAATCAAAAAATCAAAATTTTAAGAGAGATTAATCAATGGTCACAAGAAGAAATGGCTGAAAAAATGAATATGTCGTTGAATAGTTATGCGAGATTAGAAAGGGGAGAAACTAAATTAAATATTGAAAAATTGGAACAAATTGCTAATGTATTTAATATGGATATCTTTGAGTTTATGCAGCCGGGAAATAAAGGTTTCTATGTGATGTTGAATGATGCAGATAATAATAAAATGATTAATTATGCTAGCAATGATTCAATGGGAGTTGAAATAGAAAAGTTAAATTTAATCATAAAACACAAAGATGAAATAATTAAAAATAAAGATGAATTGTTGCAACAAAAACAAAATGAAATAGCGTCTTTAAAACAGATTATTGAACTGATTAAAGGATAAATTTATTGATAATATTGAGTTTTATCCTGGCAAATATACCTAATGAATAAAGTATTCGATAGCCATATTCACCTCGATCAATTGAGTGATACCCAAATTGCCGCAATACTGAATGACCCTAAATTATGCAGTGTGTTGGCGGTTGCAACGGATCTCGCCAGTTGTCAGTGCTTGTTAGCGTTAAAACAACGCTATCCGCATATTCATATTGCCGCCGGTTTTCACCCCGAGCAACCATTGCCGAGCGAGGCAGAGCAGCAGCAACTGTTTGATTGGATTGTAAAAAATCGTACTCAGCTAACCGCTTGCGGTGAGGTTGGTTTGCCCCATTATCGTCAGCGTGAACACCCCAATTTAGATTACCGCCCCTATATTGCCCTGCTTGAACGGTTTATCCGCTTGAGCAAGCGGTATGATTTGCCGATAAATTTGCATATTGTTTATGATGATGCGTTGATTGCACTTGAATTGTTGGCGAAGTATCGGATCAAAAAAGCCCATTTTCATTGGTTCAAAGCCAATGACAGTGTCATCGCAAAATTACTGGCAAGCGATTATGTCGTGAGTGTTACCCCCGATATTCTTTGGAATGTCAAAACGCAAGCGGTGGTGAAACGGTTTCCGATCGAGCGTTTGCTGATTGAAACGGACGCGCCGTGGCAACATCAAGGCTTTGCGTCGCACGAGATTTCCGAGCAGTTACTTGCTGTGGTTGAACAAATCGCTGCTCTAAAATCCCTCCCTACCGAGTTTGTCGCCCATCAAACGACACAAAGCGCGCTGAAATTTTATGCGATTGATTGAGTTTTTGTGATCTTGTTCACATTTTTTCTTGAAATTTACTTGACAAGCCCAATTTATCTTCTCGTCAAGAGAGAGTGGCTCTCGTAGTCAGAAAAGATCAACCGAATGTTAAGGAATGAAAATGAACATTGATAAATTAACTCACAAATTTCAGGAAGCGTTGGCGGAAGCGCAATCTTTAGCGGTCGGCAAAGACAATGCCTATATTGAACCGGCGCATTTACTTTACACCTTATTGTTGCAAAATGACGGTACTATCGCACCGCTTGTTACGGCGTTGAATGTGCCGCCAAAACAGCTTGCCGATGGATTGGCGGCGATTATTCAGCGTTTGCCGCAAGTTGAGGGCGTGAACGTCCAACCGTCCCAAGCGTTATTTCGCCTATTAAATCAATGCGATAAGTTAGCCCAGCAATTTGGAGACAGTTTTATTTCGTCAGAATTATTTGTGCTGGCGGCATTGGAGGATAACGACGATGTCGGCAAATTATTGAAAAAATGGGGCTTGACCAAACAGAACGTTACCCAAGCTATTCAACAAATTCGAGGAGGCGAGCAAGTGAATAATCAAAATGCAGAAGAAACCCGTCAAGCGTTGCAAAAATATACGATTGATTTAACCGAACGTGCCAGAAACGGCAAGCTCGATCCGGTTATCGGGCGTGATGAAGAAATCCGCCGAGCCATTCAGGTGTTACAACGCCGTACCAAAAATAACCCTGTGCTGATAGGCGAACCGGGCGTTGGCAAAACGGCGATTGTGGAAGGGCTGGCACAACGGATTGTCAATGGCGAAGTGCCGGAAGGCTTGAAAAACAAATGGGTGCTTTCGTTGGATATGGGCGCATTGATTGCCGGTGCGAAATATCGTGGTGAATTTGAGGAACGCTTAAAAGCGGTGTTGAATGAATTGGCAAAAGAGGAAGGGCAAGTCATTCTGTTTATTGATGAAATTCACACAATGGTCGGCGCAGGCAAAACCGATGGCGCAATGGACGCAGGCAATTTGCTCAAACCGTCCCTTGCCCGTGGCGAGTTGCATTGTGTGGGGGCAACGACGTTGGACGAGTATCGCCAATATATTGAGAAAGATGCCGCCCTTGAGCGCCGTTTCCAAAAAGTGCTGGTTGATGAACCGAGCGTGGAAGACACGATTGCGATTTTGCGCGGTTTGAAAGAGCGCTATGAAATTCACCACCATGTTCAAATTACCGATCCGGCGATTGTGGCGGCGGCAACCCTTTCCCACCGTTATGTGTCCGATCGCCAGCTACCGGATAAAGCGATTGATTTGATTGACGAGGCGGCATCGAGCTTACGGATGGAAATTGACTCAAAACCGGAGCCGCTCGACCGCTTGGAACGCCGGATTATCCAACTCAAATTAGAGCAACAGGCGTTACAGAAAGAAGACGATGAAGCGAGCCGTCAGCGTCTTGCAAAATTAACCGATGATCTGACCGCTCGTGAGCGTGAATATGCCGAGTTGGAAGAGGTGTGGAAAGCGGAGAAATCCGCATTGCTCGGCACGCAGCATATTAAGGAAGAGTTGGAAACGGCACGTTTAAAAATGGAGCAGGCACGCCGTGAAAATAATTTTGAAAAAATGGCGGAATTACAATACGGCGTGATTCCGAACTTGGAAAAACAGCTTGCCGAAGCCCAAGCCCGTGGCGATGATAATGCGGACAATCAGTTGCTACGCACCAAAGTAACCGATGAGGAGATCGCCGAAGTGCTTTCCCGTGCGACCGGTATTCCGGTTGCCAAAATGATGGAGGGCGAAAAAGAGAAATTATTGCGAATGGAGGAAGTGTTACATAAACGGGTGATTGGGCAGAATGAAGCGGTCGATGCGGTGGCTAATGCTATCCGCCGTAGCCGTGCAGGGCTGTCCGATCCGAACCGCCCGATTGGTTCTTTCTTGTTCTTAGGGCCAACCGGCGTTGGGAAAACCGAGCTATGCAAAACCTTAGCCACCTTCTTGTTTGACAGTGAAGAAGCGATGATCCGCATTGATATGTCGGAATTTATGGAAAAACACAGCGTGGCACGGCTTGTCGGTGCGCCTCCGGGTTATGTCGGCTACGAAGAAGGCGGTTATTTGACCGAAGCGGTTCGCCGCCGTCCATATTCCGTGATTTTGTTGGACGAAGTGGAAAAAGCCCACAGCGATGTGTTTAACATTTTATTGCAGGTGTTAGATGACGGGCGTTTAACGGACGGTCAAGGTCGTACGGTGGATTTCCGTAATACTGTGGTGATTATGACCTCGAACCTTGGTTCACACCTGATCCAAGAAAATGCGCACCTTGGCGATTATGAGGCAATGAAAGCGCAGGTAATGGAAGTGGTTGGGCAGCATTTCCGTCCGGAATTTATCAACCGAATTGATGAAACGGTGGTATTCCACCCACTTGGTCAAGCTCAAATCCGTGCGATTGCTGACATTCAGCTTCAACGCTTGATCAAACGAATGGCGGAACGAGGTTACCAAGTTAGCGTAACCGATGAGGCACTCGATCATATCGGCAAAGCCGGTTTTGACCCGTTATTTGGGGCAAGACCGCTCAAACGGGCAATTCAGCAAGAACTGGAAAACCCATTGGCACAGCAAATTTTATCCGGCACATTGTTGCCGAATTTGCCGGTCGTCTTGGATTATCAAGATGGGCGCGTGGTTGCCAAACAATAATGCAATGTGGAAACGCCGAGCAATGCTCGGCGTTTTTTATTATGCGTGATAACCGGCGAGTAAGGCTTGCCAATTCGCATCGCTGAAATGAATTGTCAGCCGTTTTTGCTCTTTTCGGAACGAGCGGAGCAAGCGGGCTAAGTTAGCGGCTTTCCACTGTTCTCCCTGTTCAATGCGGCATTTATCGAAATCAATCAGCCAAAATTTGCCTTGAGCGTCCAACAAAATGTTGTGGATATTCAGATCGGAATGATGCACTTGATGATCGTGCAAACGGCGGATCAGCTTGCCAATGTAGTGATACTGTTGCTCAGCCAGCGGCGCGGTTTGGAGAAGTTGGCTTAAATCGTGTGTGTTTGCAATTTTTTGCAACAAAATATCCGCTTGATAGCAACAGTAACGGCGCTTGATTTTAAAGGCTATCGGCTGTGGGACGGGCAAACCCCATTGATGCAGTTGGCATAGCAAGGCAAATTCTTTTGCCGCACGTGTGTCGGCATAGCCGTTAAACCAGTAGCGATCTCGAATTACTTTGCCGAATAAGCCGCCACGATAGTAGTGGCGATGGACTGCGTCCACTCCCACCCCCAATTTATCTTGCGTATACAAAAACCAAGTGATGCCACGCCCTTTGGACGATCCTTGCAAGCGCTCGGATGTGCTGAAATTTTTGCAATCTAACAGTTGGCGGACAAAGGCTTGTTGTGCTGTCGGAACAATCTCGGGATTAAATTGATAAAACATAAGGTTAAGCGAGCAAATTAAAACAAAGATTTTACACGAATTTGGGGGCTTTCGTTGTTTTTTTAGGGCAATTTGGTAAAATCCTGCGTTCAAATTTTTAGAGGATAATCAATGAGCGACATCTCACCGGAAGCCCGAAGCGTGCGTGATGCACTGATTACAAAGGGAATTGAAACCCCGATCATCAATCATCAAAAAGATAAGGACAGCCGCCGTGCCGAAATTCAACAGCATATGCGGGCGGTGCTTGAGCTACTTGGCTTAGATCTGCGAGATGACAGCCTTGAGGAAACCCCACACCGTTTGGCAAAAATGTTTGTGGACGAAATTTTTAGTGGACTGGACTACCAGACTTTCCCGAAAATCACCAAAATCAAAAATCAGATGAAGGTGAGCGAAATGGTGTTGGTGGACGATATTACCCTGACCAGTACCTGCGAGCATCATTTTGTAACGATTGACGGCAAGGTCGCGGTGGCATATTACCCGAAAAATTGGGTCATCGGTTTATCAAAAATCAACCGCGTCGTGCAATTTTTTGCGCAACGCCCGCAAGTGCAGGAACGCTTTACCGAACAGATTTTAACCGCTTTTCAAACCATTTTGGAAACGGAAGATGTGGCGGTGTATGTGAAAGCGACCCATTTCTGCGTGAAGTGTCGTGGCGTGAAAGACACTAACAGCCAAACGATTACCTCGGCTTACGGCGGGATTTTCTTGCAGGATCGGGATACCCGCAAAGAGTTTTTAACCCTGATCAACAAATAACCGTTGCAAGCGGTCGGTTTGTGGTAAAAATGTGCAGAGTGAGCAGTTGTCTCAAGTTGCGAAACGGCGACATCCTCTCGCAAAAAATTGCCCTGAACCGACCGCTTGTCTTCTTTGGGATACACTATGAAAATCGCCCTTGGCATTGAATATGACGGCAGCCGTTATTTCGGCTGGCAGCGGCAGCAGAATGTCGCCTCCGTGCAACAAAAATTGGAAGAGGCGTTGTCGATTATCGCCAATGCCCCTTGTGAAGTGTTTTGTGCCGGTCGAACCGATGCCGGCGTACACGGCACGGGGCAAGTGGTGCATTTTGAAACCACAGTCAAACGCCCGCTCCAAAGCTGGTGCTTCGGGACGAATACCCATTTGCCGAGCGATATTGCGGTGCGTTGGGCGGCGGAGGTGGCGGACGATTTTCACGCTCGCTTTAGTGCGACTGCCCGCCGTTACCGCTACATTATTTATAATCATAAGTTGCGTTCTGCCATTTTACCGCAGGGGATCTCCCACTATTATCACCCGTTAGAGGCAGACAAAATGCACGAGGCAGGGCAATTTTTACTTGGCGAGAACGACTTCAGCAGCTTTCGGGCGGCGCAGTGTCAATCGCATACGCCGTGGCGGAATGTGCATCATCTGAATGTCAGCCGTATTCAGGATTATATTGTGGTGGATATTCAAGCCAACGCGTTTGTACATCATATGGTGCGTAACATTGTCGGCAGCTTGATTGAGGTCGGGAAGGGCAGGCAGCCGGTCGAGTGGATTAAATGGCTGTTGGCACAAAAAGATCGTACCCTTGCCGCACCGACCGCTAAAGCCGAAGGACTGTATTTAGTCGATGTGCTGTATCCGGAAAAATATGCGTTACCGAAAAATCCGCTTGGGCCACTGTTTTTAGCTAACTGAATTGGCTGGAAAAACGCGCCAGCTCCAGCCAAACCGTGTCGCTGAAATCGTGTTTCACTTGCCGTTCCAACTCGGCAAGCTCTTGAATCAGTTGATAAAGTTTACGGTAAGTATGGCGTTGCACAAATTGTTGATAGAGCGTGCGGCGGTTTTGCCAAATCTTCAAGCGGTCAAATTCCGTGCGTAAATTACCTGTTGCCAGAGGCTGCTCGCTCAAGGTTACTCTGTCAGGCTGACGGGTGATCTCCAGTAAAATATGCAGCTCTTTTTGCATAATCCGCAATAGTACCACCGGTTGCACTTCTTCATTTTGCAGGTGATTGAGAATACGCACCGCCCGAGCCGTTTTGCCGCTCAGTAACGCATCTACCCACTGAAACGGGGTAAATTGTGCCGACTGCTCCACCACCTCTTTGGCTCGATTTAGCCCAATCGGTTTATCGGCATACTGTAATTGCAAGATAGCTAAAACCTGCTTTAACGCCAATAAATTACCTTCATAGCTGTAACAGAGGAATTGTACTGTCTCCGGCTCAAGCTGTAACTGCATTGATTTTGCTCGGTGGTTCAACCACGTTGGTAGTTTGCCGATGTCGGGTGTTTGGCAGTTCACTACCGTTGTTTGCGCTTCAATTTGGCTAAACCACGCCTGTTTTTCCGTCTGCTTGTTGAATTTCGGGGCGTGTAAAATAAAGAGCAGATCGGCGTGGCTGAATGCCAACAACGCAGCCAGTTGCTTTTGTTGTGGCGCAGTGAGAGCGTCCGGCAAATTCAGTATCACGATTTGCCGTTGGGAAAAAAGACCGTTAGATTGCACTTGCTCGAAGAGATCGTCCCATTTGGTTTCATTATTTAACGCCGCTTCGATTTTGTCATCAAATTGTTGTTGGCGGGCGTGCTTGACAATTGCGTCCTTACTTTCATTCACCAACAACAAATCTTGCCCGCTCAATAAGTAGCAAGTGGCTAAACCTTTTTCAAGTTGAGCATTCAGCCCTTCGGAGAAAATGCGTTGCAGCATTATTTTGCCGGACGGGAAAGCGGCAATGCCGCCATTTTGATGATCAACTGGCGTGAGGCTTGCTCATACATTTGCCGCATAATCGCCTCTTGTTCTTCCGATTTTGCTAAGGCAGCACGGGAGTCATCAAAGAAAGTGCGGTGTACGGACACTTCCAGCGGATAGTGCTGATTATTCAGGGTTGTTACCGTAGCTTGCACCGTCAGGCTTAAAATTTTCTCGGCTTCACGGGCTTGTTTAAACACCGAGGCAACACGAGATCCGCTATTTGCAGAATTTAGCCGTAAAGTCGTCGCTTGCGGTGTGCTGTCTGACGGCACAAGGCGAATATTGTGCAGCAGTAACTGACTGCGTAGTGTTCGAGACATCTCACTATACTGATCGGCACTTTCAAAACGCAATGTGCGTAGCTGTTCAGGCAGAGTTTCACTATTTTGGAATTGCCAACTGCAAGCGGTCAGAAACAGCGCAAAGATTGCAAAGCATTTTTTTAACATTGAGGATTTCCTTGAATATCGGGCAACTCAATGCCCTATCATCTTAAAATGGACACTACTTTAGCATAAATCCCTGTGGCTAAAAAGGTATAATCCTTGTCGGATTATGCTTGTTTCTTCAGTAACGTAATGATGTCTTTCAAGGCGTGATTTTCATCTTTGAGCTTTTGGATAAGTTCGTCTTTAGATTGAATAATTTCGGATTGATGTTGAAGTTGTAATTAGTGTTTTGTCGCACTATGAGGTTGATTAACCGATTTTCAAGCCACTGTTACCAACAAATATTTTCTCTTAAGTTAAAGGCTCGCCTAGCGAGCCTTATTTATATTGAATTAGCCTTTTACTGCAAAACTCACCATTTTTAATGGAACGTAGATTTCTTTGACGATTTCGACATTTTCCAAATATTTGGCGACATTTTCATCGGCTCTGGCAAGGGCTTTGACTTCGGCTTCGGTAGCGTTGGCTGATACGGTGATTTTGCCACGCACTTTACCGTTGATTTGTACCACTACCAATTTTTCGTCTTCGACCATCGCTGATTCATCGGCTTGCACCCACGGGGCGAAGTCGATGGTGTCTTTATTGCCGAGGGCGTGCCACAGTTCAAAGCAGATATGTGGGGTGATTGGGTAGAGCATTCGCACCACCGCACTCAAGGCTTCCGCCATTACTGCCCGATCTTGTTCGTCTGCAAGCGGTGCTTTCGTGAGCTTATTCATCAATTCCATAATAGCAGCAATCGCCGTGTTGAACGTTTGGCGGCGACCAATATCATCGCTCACTTTGGCAATCGTTTTATGCACATCACGGCGGAGCGTTTTTTGAGCGGCGGATAACGCAGCGGGATCTAAGGCAACATTTGCCGGATTTTGTTGATATTCATAAGCTAAGTTCCATAAGCGGCCAAGGAAACGTTTTGCCCCTTCTACGCCGGATTCTTGCCATTCCAACGTCATTTCCGCCGGGCTGGCGAACATCATAAACAGGCGAACCGTATCCGCACCGTATTTGTCCACCATTTCTTGCGGATCGATACCGTTATTTTTGGATTTGGACATTTTGGTCATTCCGCTATGCACCAACTCACGCCCCGTTTTGTCGAAGGCTTTTAAAATCCGCCCTTTTTCGTCTTTTTCGAGGGTAACTTCCGTTGGTGAAACCCAAATGCGTTCGTTGGTCGGGCTGGTGTAGTAGAAGGCATCGGCAAGTACCATTCCTTGACAGAGCAATTTTTCCGCCGGTTCATCGCTATTAACAAACCCTGCGTCCCGTAGTAATTTGTGGAAGAAACGGAAGTAGAGCAAGTGCATTGTGGCGTGTTCAATCCCGCCGATATATTGATCGACCGGCAACCAGTAATTTGCCTCGTCAGCGTCTAGCATTGCTTGGTCAAATTGCGGGCAAGTGTAGCGTGCATAGTACCAAGAGGATTCCATAAAGGTGTCGAACGTATCCGTTTCTTTGAGTGCCGGTTTACCCTCAAAGGTGGTTTTCGCCCAGTTTGGATCGGCTTTAATCGGGCTTTTTACGCCGTCCATTTGCACGTCTTCCGGCAAAATAATCGGGAGATCCTTTAACGGCACGGTAACGACTTCGCCGTCTTCTAAGGTCATCATTGGGATTGGCGCACCCCAGTAGCGTTGGCGGGAGACCCCCCAATCACGCAAGCGGTAATTGACTTGGCGTTTTGCCACGCCCATTGCTTCTAATTTATCGGCGATCCCGTTGAATGCCGCTTCAAAGCCTAAGCCGTTAAATTCATCGGAGTTGATCAATTTACCGTGTTCGGCAAAAACGGCTTGGCTGTAATCCCAGTCGCTGCAGTCAAGCGGTGCGATCACCGGTGAAATCGGCAAACCGTATTTGCCGGCAAATTCGTAATCTCGCGGGTCGTGTGCCGGTACTGCCATTACGGCTCCCGTGCCGTAGTGCATCAAGACGAAGTTTGCCACCCAGATAGGCACGGCTTTTTGGGTGATTGGGTGAATCGCATATAAGCCGGTTGCCATTCCTTTTTTCTCCATTGTGGCAAGTTCGGCTTCTGCCACTTTGGTGTTTTTACACTCTTGAATAAATGCGGCAAGTGCGGAATTAGTTTCGGCGGCATGGGTTGCCAGCGGGTGAGCCGCTGCCACAGCCATATAGGTTACGCCGTAGAAGGTATCCGGACGGGTAGTGTAAACGTCCACAGTTTCATCGCTGTCTTTTACTTTAAAGGTGATTTGTACCCCCTCGGAACGCCCGATCCAGTTGCGTTGCATTGTTTTAACCTGATCCGGCCACTGCGGTAAGCTATCCAAACCGTTTAATAATTGCTCGGCATAATCGGTAATTTTGATGAACCATTGCGGGATTTCACGCTGCTCTACCGGTGTATCGCAACGCCAGCAGCAGCCCTCGTGAACTTGCTCGTTGGCAAGTACCGTTTCGTCGTTCGGGCACCAGTTTACTGTGGAGGTTTTTTTGTAAACCAACCCCTTTTTGTACAATTCCGTGAAAAACCACTGCTCCCATTTGTAATATTCCGGACGGCAGGTGGTAACTTCCCGATCCCAGTCATAACTAAAGCCCAGCACTTTGAGCTGGTTTTTCATATATTCGATATTTTCGTATGTCCATTTTGCCGGTGCGGTATTATTTTTAACCGCAGCACCTTCCGCCGGCAAGCCGAAAGCGTCCCAGCCCATCGGCTGTAACACGTTTTTGCCGATCATTCGCTGATAGCGAGAGACGACATCGCCAATGGTGTAGTTGCGAACGTGCCCCATATGTAAGCGACCGGACGGGTACGGCAACATTGATAAACAATAATATTTCTCTTTAGACGCATCTTTTACCGCTTTAAAAACCTTGTTTTCCGCCCAGTACTGTTGCACTTTCGGCTCGATCGCACTGGGGTTATAGTGTTGTTGCATAAACTTTAACCTTGAATTTGTGAAAAAATTGCCTCATAGGATAGCGTAAAACAGGCATTTTTTGAATGACAAGCGGTGAGATTTTGGGGATTTTTTACGAATATAATGCAAAAGAGATTGATTATCAATTTTGGTGTTGTATACTCTATAACATATCTCATTACTTAAAAGCCTAAATGGAGTTATTATGCACTTTAATAAAAACAAATTAACCGTGGCGATTTTGTGCGCTGTTTCTTCTAGCATCTACGCCAACCAACCAACCAACCAACCAACATCATTGGATATGGTTGAGGTCATCGCAAATTCAGGCACAAAAACCTCTACGGATGTCGTTACTTTAGAGCAACGCAACCAGAGTACTGAAACGGATCTGCGCAGTTTATTCAGCCCTGAACCATCCATTGAGTTTGGCGGCGGTAACGGTACATCGCAGTTTTTAACCATTCGTGGAATGGGGCAGAACTCGGTGGATATTGTCGTAGACGGTGCGTCATCGGATAGCCAAATTCTATATCACCAAGGGCGTTTTATTATTGATCCGTCGTTGTTGAAAAATGTGTCTGTTAAGAAAGGGGCGGGCTCAGCCAGTGCAGGTATTGGTGCAACCAACGGTGCGATTGTGGCGAAAACGGTAGATGCGTTAGATTTACTAAAAGGCAGTGATCGCAACTATGGCTTTAAGCTAAATAGTGGCTATGCAAGTAATGACGGCTATTCTTACGGTGCAAGTGTGTTCGGCAAGGCGGGTAATTTTGATGCGTTACTCTCATTCAACCGTAATGATGAAGATAATTACAAACCGGGCAAAGGCTTTATCAATGGCTTAGACGGCAGCAACAAAGTGCCTTATAGTGCCCTCGATAAACGCAATTATTTAGCGAAATTAGGTGCAACCTTTGGCGATCACCGTTTTGTGTTAAGCCATATGCAAGATCAGCACCGTGGTACACGTTTAGTGCGTGAGGAATTTGCCATCAACGGAGAGCGTTTGAGTTTAGAGCGTCAATCGCCATCTTATCGTGAAACAACATTAAGTAATACTAACCTTGAATATATCGGTAAAAATCTCGGTTTTGTCAGCGAATTAAACGCTAATGCCTATTTGATGAAAAACAAACGTTATTCTGCCGATGACAGCGGCTGCGGATACTGTGGTAACGTAGCGGGCCCGACCACAACCGTGATTGAAACCCGTGGAGCAAATTTAAATTTAGATTCCTACATTGGCGAAAATATCTTGGTTAAATATGGTGTGAATTATCGTCATCAAGAAATTGAACCGCATTTGAGAAAGTCGGTTGTGGAATTTAAAGATAGAAAAACAGGCAAGGTTACCGGTCATTTTAATGTCAAAAATAACCCTGAAAAAACAGATACGGCGGCTTATGTTGAAGTGATTAGCGGTATTGGCGATTATTTCACTTTAACGACAGGTTTGCGTTACGACCACTTTAATTTTAAAGCGAATGACGGCGTAAAAGCCTCGGATAGCAAACTAAATCCAAGTGTTGGCTTAATCTATCAAGCAACGCCTGAATTAAGATTTAGTGCAAACCATAACTATGCTTCACGCAGCCCACGTTTATACGATGCGCTAATGGTGGGGACTCGTCCTGTCTCGATCGATTCGAACATCAAAGCCGAACAGGCTCGTAATACCGAAATTGGCTTTAACTATACGAATGGTGATTTCACCTTTAAAGGCGGCTATTTCTGGCAAAAAGTTGATGATCTGATCGTCAATCCGCAAAACAGACACGAGTCTGCTGGCGTAAGACAGTCGGTCAATGACGGTTATTCTAAAAACCACGGTTACGAATTTGATGCGTCTTATCGCTATCAAGGCTTCACTGCACGTTTAGGCGTGGCAGACAGCAAGCCAAGATTTTACTTGAACAACACCAAAGCCGATTCCCGCTTAAACCCTGAATTTGCAGTACAAACAGGTCGTACTTGGACGGCAGGCTTAGCCTATCGTTTTGACAATCCTGACCTAGAATTAGGTTGGAAAGGTCGTTATGTAGAGAAAGAGCGTGGCTACGCGTTAGCGAATGCGGACAAAACCGCGGCAGAAACTTACCGTGCAAGCTATGTTACTCACGATTTCTATCTCAACTGGAAGCCGTTGAACAATAAGAATTTAAACTTAAATCTTGCGTTAAACAATGCGTTTAATAAATTCTACTACCCACACAGCCAACGTGGTGAAACCTTACCGGGTGTCGGACGTGATCTCCGTTTGAATGTGAATTACACTTTCTAACAAGCGGTGAGATAAAACCATAAAAATGTAAATAGCGATTGGTAATCCCAATCGCTATTTTTTTAAGGTAGAAATTGAAAGTTGAAGATATCTGCAAGGGCCTAGCTGGGTGTCGCTGGAAAACGGTTTTCATCAAGCCAGATTTACCAAGTAGCCGATAAGACGGCTAATTCCAAATCAACAAACTAACCAACCGATATCTCTCCTTTCTCATCGGTCAAAACGCGTTTTTCTTTATTCCAGTATGGTTATGCAATATGGTTGCTGCTCAATTTAAATGAGTGAGAAAAATTGAATTTCAGATTGAATTGACATTATTTATCTTATTTGTACTGGGGGATGAGAAAAGCACTAAAGCTAACTTCATCATAATATAAATTTGAGGCGAGAATTACGGATGAGAAACTACACGTTGAATATGAATCATCAAATAAAGCCGCTCATCCTCATTTAATGATTTGTGATAATTTACAGTAAGATATTTATCAATTCTTTCCACACATTGATATGCTTTCGGATAGGCAGCTTTCGTTTGTCGGTAGAGAAAATCATCACCTAAAGCAGGCTCGGCGTTCACAAAAAAACGTTGGGCAAAATGTTGTAAATGGGTTAGAAAACGGGCATAGTCATAGCTATTTTCATCTAACACTAAATTAAAATGATAGCCGACCATACTTAAAAGATCTTTAATTATCTGAGTGGCTTTATAGGTATCTGCTATCGTTGAACCGTCTGTACGAGCATTAAATATATGAAGGGCAATAAAACCTGCTTCATCTTCTGCCATTTGCACGCCGAATCGTTTTTCAATGAGCTGCAAAGCATATACGCCGATGGCAAACTCTTGCTTATAAAGACGCTGAATTTCAAATAATAAGCCGTTTGGTACGGTTTGATTCTGTTTGGCTCGTTCCACTGAGTGGAAAATATGATCGGGAAGGCTGGCAAAAATACTATTTGAAAGGGGCGTACCAAGTTGTTGATTGGCAAAATTGACTATGCAATTAGTAAGTTGGAAATATTCCGGTGGAATTTCGCTTAAAATTTCAGTTAAACGGGCGGCAAACAGGCTTTTATTAAGGCTAAAGGTTTTCTCTACTAGACTTTCATCTGCCAAATCACCGACTTTTTTCCCAAATGCAATACCTTTTCCAAGTACAACAAGTTCGGTTTGAATTTCATTTTCGGCTTGAATCGCATTATTATTAAAGATCTTGGTAATTTTAAGCATAATAAAACCTCGTAAGCGGTCGGATTTTGCAAAAATTCTACAAAATTCAACCGCTTGTGTCGATCAGGATTAAGAGAGATCCGCACCGTTTGATGCAATCACTTTTTTATACCAATAGAAGGAGTCTTTCGGTGAACGTTTACCGGTGCCGTTGCCATCATCGTCAATATCAACGTAAATAAATCCGTAGCGTTTGGACATTTCCGAAGTAGACATACTGACAAGATCAATCGGGCCCCATTCCAAATAACCGAGTAACTCGACACCATCACTGATTGCTTCTTGTATTTGAGCGATATGAGAGCGGAGATAATCAATACGGTAGCTGTCGTGAATAGCCCCATCCGCTTCGACTTTGTCGTAAGCGCCTAAACCGTTTTCGACAATGAAAAGCGGTTTTTGGTAACGGTCGTACATATCATTTAGGACAATGCGTAGTCCGACAGGGTCAATTTGCCAGCCCCAGTCCGAGGCGGTCAGATATGGATTTTTGACGCCTTCAATTAAGTTTCCGCCTACTTTTTCGCCCTCATCGTGTGTGGTTACGCAAACCGACATATAGTAACTGAATGAAATAAAATCGACAGGGTACTGTTTTAAAACGGCATCATCGCCCACTTCTTTTTGGATATGTACATTGTTTTCTTGCCAATGGCGTAGCATATAACGTGGATATTCGCCTCGAGCGTGCACATCGGTAAAGAATAAGTTTTGTTGATTGCCCCATTGTGCCAAACGCTGGTCTTGTGGATCGGCAGTTAAAGCATAATGGTGTAAACGGGCAAGCATACAGCCCATTTTCGCATCAGGAATAATCTCGTGTAGAGCTTTGGTGGCTAACGCACTTGCTACAAACTGGTGATGCAGTGCCTGATATTTGGCATTTTCACGTTCCGCTTCCAGAATACGATCAAGCACGATACCGCCGCCTGTATAGGGGCTGTGCATTGTGATCATATTGATCTCATTGAATGTGAGCCAATATTTCACTTTGTTTTTATAACGTTTAAATACCGTTTCGGCATAACGCACGAAATGCCCAACTACCTCACGTGAAACAAAGCCGTTATATTTTTGCACTAAGCCAAGCGGAATTTCATAATGGCAGAGTGTTACCATAGGCTTAATCCCGTGTTTGAGCATTTCATCAAACATATCGTCATAATATTGTAAACCTGCTTCATTCGGCTGTTCGTCATATCCGTTCGGGAAAATACGCGCCCAATGAATAGAAATACGAAACATTTTAAAGCCCATTTCACCAAACAGAGCGATATCGTCTTTATATTTATGATAGAAATCTATGCCCTCCCGTTTTGGGAAACGGGCCTGGCATTTTCCGGATAAAATATCATCAATACGCTGTGAATCGACTTCAATTGCTGCACTGTGAGCCCCTCGTTCCGCCTTTGGTATATAGGCTACCATATCTGCTGATGATAACCCTTTTCCACCTTGATCAAAACCGCCTTCGATTTGGTTAGCTGCGGTCGCACCTCCCCATAAAAAATCGGTTGGAAATGGTTTTAAACTACACATTTTAAAATCCTCACTTTATTTTGGTAATAAAAAAGCCTAAGCAAGATAAAACACGGTTAAGTACTTTATCTTGCTTAGGCTTGCCGAATTAACGTAACACCCTAAGTGTTTTTTACTGTTTGTAAATCTAACGAAAAATTTGACCGCTTGCAAGAGATGGAATACCGTTTTGTGATCTGCCTCACAAAATAAGTTAGATAAGCCCGAATTTTTTAAATGCTTTATATACTCCGTCTTCATCGACATCGGCAGTCACAAAATCAGCTGTAGATTTGATTTCTTTGCCACCATTTCCCATTGCCACGCCTATGGCACAATATTTCAGCATCGGAATATCAATTTTGGCATCGCCGAAAGCAAAAGTATCTTCTTGGCTCTTTCCAAGATATTCAAGCAATACCGAGATTGCATAGCCTTTATCAATATTTTTTCGTCTAGCCCGATTTCCCATAAGTCAGGCGTAACCTCCATTCGACTCCGTCCTGTGCAGATAAAAATTTTATGTCCTTTTTGCCGGGTTGTTTGAATAGCCTGAATTGCAGATTTTGGTAATTCACTAAAGTACCGTCCACATCTAAAAAATAATTTTGCCCATAGGTTATCCTATTGGGTTAGACGTTGTTTTGCCACCCATTGAAACAGGTGATCACCTTGCGGATTAACGGGTAAGTTTCTTGTGCTATAAATCCAAGACCAATGTCCGTTATAGTCTTTTTTGCCAATTTTTACCGTAGGATAAGCGGTCAAAATAGCTCCGCTTTCTCGTAAAAATTGGAAAACCCGTTTTGACGTTTTTGACGTATTAGTATAGGAAATCGTTGGATCGTTAGCAGAATGAACCAACCAAAGCGGTTTATGTTTGATTTTTTCTAAATCGGCTTCGGTCGTTGCTTTACCGCCTGATAACGGTGCTTTGTCTAAAGCGGGTGCTGCGACACTCGCAGCGGCAAAAAGCTCCGGATATTCAATATACATTCTAAGTGCCATATAACCGCCAGCCGAAGCGCCAAATAGATAAATCCGTTGGTTATCGATAGCATTATTTGCGACTATTTCATCAATTAAACCTTTCATTTTCTGAATATAGTTTTTGCTGTAATTGTGATACCAAGTATCGGGAGCTTGTGGGGCGATGACATAAGCGCCACCAAATATTTTCTGTGTGTTAGTTTCGGCAAAAGCAATTGCACCACGGTTTGCTAATAGCTGGGAGCGGTTGTTTTGGTATGAGCTGACACCCCCCTCACCATTACCGTGAAACCAGATGATAAGCGGTCGTTTTTGAGCGGAATTTTGCAAATTAGGTGAGAAAATTTGATAATTTAAGCCACTTTTCGATATTTTCGGGGTAAAACGCTCAACCTCATTATCCATAATATCAGTTTGCTTAAATTGAGGAATTTGAGTAAAAATACCGACTTGTTTTAGGTTAATTTGATAATCCAGTTGCTGTTCGACATTGCGTGAAATCTGCCCACCAATATAAGCTAAAGTATTTGCTTGGCTATTATCTGAGAATCTTAATTCAATATTGCCGTTATTTTTTACGCTTACGCTGTTAATTGACTGTTTGCCCTCGGATTGCCCGAATACGTTATTGTTTTGCAGATCAATAGGTAAATTACTTTTTACATAAACTTCAAAAATATCAGGGGTGAGGTTTTGACGGTTAAATTTCAGATGTTTAGTCTCTAATTCAAGAGCGGTAATTTTTTGTCCGTCATCAAATACTTGGGCTTTTAGACTAAAATTAATAGTTTGGGCAGAGAGGGTTGAACTTACTAATATCACTAAAAAAGACCACTTTTTCATTTTAGTATCTCCTAAAAGTAAGCGGTTAAACTCTTAGTTTATTTTGTAAAAGCTACTAAAAATTTAACCGCGTGTAATAAGATTATGATTTACTGAGCACTACTTTAATTAAAGGCTCGTTTTGATAAATATGTGGCGCTTGGTTGGTGATAACATCAAGGTAGTCTTCGCTGTTGGCAATAATCACCGGTGTTATTATTTGGTAACCTGCCGTTTTAATTGCTTCAATATCAAATGTGCCGAGCAGTTGCCCAACTTCGACTTTATCACCGTCTTGCACGAAAGTTTCAAAATATTTTCCGTCCAGTTTTACCGTATCCATTCCGATATGAATTAAGATTTCTAAACCATCGTCAGAGACAATATTGTAGGCGTGCTTAGTTGGGAAGACGGAGCTGATTGTACCGTTTACGGGGGAAATTAGCTCACCTTTGGTTGGTTCAATCGCAACCCCTTTTCCTAAAGCTTCTGAGGCAAACAGTGGATCTTGAATATCCGTTAATTTGTGAATATTGCCTTCTAACGGGCTGACTAAATGAAATTTTTCCATTGGAATAGCGGAAACCTGTGCGTTATTCGTTTTTTCAGGTTTTGTTACGGTATGAGTAGTTTGTTGCGGTAGCATTGTATCGCTATAACCGAATAGATAAGTCAGTATGCCTGCAACAGTAAAAGCAGCGATCATTCCAACGGTGTACATCAAAATGTTTGAGCCCTCGCCGATAATTACAGGATAAAGAAGTAGTCCCGAGAAGCCGAAAGCAAACATTTTCGTGCCACCCCAGCCAATAATCGCACCACCGATAGCACCGCCTAAAACACCGCATACAAACGGTTTTTTAAAGCGTAAGGTAATGCCGTAAATAAGCGGTTCGGTAATACCCAGTACGCCACTAAATGTTGTTGAACCGGCAAGAAATTTTATCTCTTTATTGCGTGATTTTAGGAATACAGCAAAAGTTGCCCCTGCTTGTCCTAGTACTGCCGCGGCTGTTAATGGACCGATTAAATCGAAACCGACAATCGCCATATTGTTGATCATAATCGGGACAATACTCCAATGAATACCGAAAATCACCAATACTTGCCATAAAGCCCCGACAACAAGACCGGTAGCGATAGGACTTGCTGCATATAACCAAGCCAATACGGCTGCGATTCCGTTCCCGATAGCACTGCCCACAGGCCCGATAACAGCTAGAGTGAGCGGTACAACGATTAACAATGTACAAGCAGGCGCAAAGAAGTTGCGGACAGATTCGTGCCAAATGTTTTCAAAAAAGCGTTGAATATAAGATTGAGCCCATACTGCAATTAGAATTGGAATTACACTGTAGGTATAAGTCATTGTGGCTAATTCAAAACCTAAAAAAACTAACGGTTTGCCGCTTGAACTTACCTCAACAATGCTCGGGTAAACTAACGCTGCGGCAACTGCGACTGCAATATAAGGGCTGGCTTTTACTTTAACCGCACAAGTTATGGCAAGTAAAATAGGTAAAAAATAGAAAGTTGAACTTGCTGCTGCGTCCAGCACTGTAAATGTGCCTGAAGCCGGATCTAATAAGCCCGATACCTGCAAAATCGCAATTAAACCTTTTAAAATCCCCGCACCTGCCATCACACCGATAAGAGGGGTAAATGAACCGGCAAGGAAATCAATGCCTCGATTTATTAACGAGGGTTTAGGTAAATCTGCATCATCACCTGCTTGAATATCTGCGATTTTCATTATTTCCGCATACACCTTTGGCACATTATTGCCTATGACGACTTGGAATTGTCCACCGTTTTCTACCACACTAATGACACCGGCAGTTTGCTCTATTCGGGGTTTATCGGCTTTGGTACGCTCTTTCAATACAAAGCGTAAACGGGTAGCACAGTGTACTAATGAGTGAATATTTTGTTCTCCACCAACAAGTTGGAGGAGAGCTTGTGCGAGTTTGCTAAAATCTTTAGCCATAATCATTTCCTTTTAAAGTTTCAAATCTTTCTTTAAGGCAACAAAAAAGCCTAAGCAAGATAAAACACGGTTAAGTACTTTATCTTGCTTAGGCTTGCCGAATTAACGTAACACCCTAAGTGTTTTAGTTTTTGCAAATCTAACGAAAAAAATCCCCCTTTGCAAAGGGGAATCTTTGGTTTTGTGAGCTACTTCACAAAATAATTTTAGGGATAAGGAAACATTTTCCAACCAGCAACGCGGGTGTAAATCGGTAAAATGATTTTCCCTCAAGAATAGCAAAATCGTTTTTGAATATAAAATATAGACGTGTAACTTTATGCGAAATTAACGGATTTATGCTAAAATCCCGCCACGTTTTAGTCGCCGCTTTCTTTGTGGGCGGCGTACAATGTCGAAATCAACGGAAAACCGACCGCTTGCAAGCGGTCGGTTACTCTCCGAAACGTGCAAATTTCTTTTTTAATCAACACGTAACCTTTCGTATGGGTTACCACTGTATAAGGATTTAAAATGCCAATTATTACTTTACCCGATGGCGCTCAACGCCAATTTGATTACCCTGTTTCCGTAATGGACGTTGCCCAAAGTATCGGAGCAGGGCTGGCAAAAGCCACTATCGCCGGCCGTGTAAACGGCGTACGCCGTGATGCGTCCGATATAATCTATGAAGATGCCACCCTTGAGATCATCACTGCCAAAGATGAAGACGGCTTGGAAATTATCCGCCATTCAACGGCGCATTTGCTCGGACACGCGATTAAACAGCTCTTCCCCGGCGTGAAAATGGCGATTGGGCCGACCATCGATAACGGCTTTTATTACGACATTGATTTAGATCGTTCCCTCACTCAAGAGGATATTGATGCCCTTGAAAAACGAATGCTGGAACTGGCAAAAACCAATTATGACGTCGTGAAAAAGCCGGTGAGCTGGCAGGAAGCACGGGATACCTTTGAGGCCCGTGGCGAGCCGTACAAAATGGCGATTTTAGATGAAAATATCAGCAAAGACGACCGCCCTGCACTTTATCACCACGAAGAATATGTGGATATGTGCCGTGGGCCACACGTGCCGAATATGCGTTTCTGCCACCATTTTAAATTGCAAAAAGTCGCAGGCGCATACTGGCGTGGCGACAGCAAAAATAAAATGTTGCAACGGATTTACGGCACGGCGTGGGCGGATAAAAAACAGCTTGCCGATTATTTACACCGCTTAGAAGAGGCGGCAAAACGGGATCACCGTAAAATCGGTAAAGCGCTCGATCTGTTCCATATGCAAGAGGAAGCACCGGGAATGGTATTCTGGCACAATGACGGCTGGACGATTTTCCGTGAGCTTGAAACCTTTGTACGTACTAAGTTAAAACAGTATGATTATCAAGAGGTAAAAGGGCCGTTTATGATGGATCGCGTGCTATGGGAAAAAACAGGGCATTGGCAAAACTACGGGGCGATGATGTTCACCACCTCATCGGAAAACCGTGAATATGCGATTAAACCGATGAACTGTCCGGGGCACGTGCAGATTTTCAACCAAGGGCTGAAATCTTACCGTGATCTACCGTTGCGTATGGCGGAGTTTGGCTCTTGCCACCGAAACGAACCGTCCGGCTCGCTACACGGCATTATGCGTGTGCGTGGCTTTACCCAAGACGATGCCCACATCTTCTGTACGGTGGATCAGGTTGAAAGCGAAGTAACTGCCTGTATCCGTATGGTGTACGATATTTACAGTACTTTCGGGTTTGAAAATATCAAAGTAAAACTCTCTACCCGCCCGGAAAACCGCATCGGCACGGACGAAATGTGGCAAAAAGCGGAAGACGATTTAGCCGCTGCTTTGAAAGCCAACGGGTTAGAATATGAAATTCAGGAAGGCGAAGGCGCATTCTACGGCCCGAAAATCGAATTTACCCTGCACGATAGCCTTGACCGTGCGTGGCAGTGCGGCACAATTCAGCTCGACTTCTTCCTACCGGAGCGTTTAAGCGCCTCTTATGTGGCGGAAGATAACGACCGCAGAACGCCGGTGATGATCCACCGTGCAATTTTAGGGTCGCTTGAACGTTTTATCGGGATTATTACCGAAGAGTATGCCGGTTTCTTCCCTGCGTGGCTTGCACCGACTCAAGCGGTAGTGATGAATATTACCGACAGCCAAGCGGACTATGTGCAAAGTGTAGTGAAACGTTTATCCGATGCGGGTATCCGTGTTAAAGCGGATTTACGCAATGAAAAAGTTGGTTTCAAAGTGCGTGAACACACCCTCCGCCGCGTGCCGTATATGCTTGTATGTGGTGATAAAGAGATCGAAGCCGGCAAAGTGGCGGTGCGTACCCGTAAAGGGGCGGATCTCGGCACATTTACTGTGGAAGAATTTGCCGAAATGCTCAAAAAACAAGTGCGTGATCGTGAATTGAAATTATTCGGTGAAGCCTAGTTTTTGCAAATAATCGAAGAAAAAACACCGCTTGTGCGGTGTTTTTTTATTTTATGCCAGCTTAGCATAGATTTGTTTTATGCCATAATCAGGGCAATAAGCAAATGTTAATTTATAGCCTAACTGAATATCAGCAGTATTAACTAATGCTTTTAAATAGTCTAAAAGAGCCAAAAATAAACTATCTATATCTGCATAAGTGATATTTGCCTCTACATAGAATTGATCTATGTTTAGGTTTTCAAGATGAGCAATAGATTTATCACGAATTGTTTTTACGCCCTCAAAAATGCGATCAAAATCGTCAAAATAGTCATCAAATGTTGGTATTGAGCAACTACGCTCTCCTAATGTTTCTCTTAATTGAAAAAGGCTAACCGGACTTGCTTTTTCAAAGAGTGTACAAAGCGTGAGAATAGATTGCTCAAAATAGGCTTTCTTTATTAGAGGGAATGAATAATATTGGCGGTATATCTTTCCCCCATCACTATCACGCTGTTTCGCAATCTCTTTCTGTTCTTGAAAATAATGATAGGCTATTTTCAGTCTGGAATGGAATGCCGTTAAACACTCGGAGAATGAGAGTTGATTTGTCATACTAACGTCTCCATTTTCCAGTAGTTGGATTATATTCGATATAGGATGGACAAGAGTATTTACTACCTTCGATTGTGATTGAAAAAGAGTAATCAGGGAAGTTAGAATATGAGGACGTTTTGTAGTAGCAAATGGCGTAATGATAGCCTTTCTCCTCTGCCCCTGTATTATCTGCCCTAACCCAATCATCAGCCGATGCTATAAGCGGTAAACTCAATCCAATAGTCGCGATAAGTAGTTTCTTTAACATAGAATTCTCCTAAAAAAATAAATTAGACAACGTTAGAAAATATCTATATTCTATTTGACGATTGGGATATACTCCACACAGCACATCGGCAATTTCTGCCGAATTTTGATAGAAAATAGAGAGAAAAATGGCAGATGAACGTTCAAGAGAAAATTCGGGCTATGCGAGAGATTAAACATTGGTCGCAGGAAGAAATGGCGGAGAAACTGGCAATGTCGCCAAACGGCTATGCGCGTATTGAACGTGGGGAAAGTAAATTAAATTTAGAACGGTTACAACAAATAGCAAATATTTTTAATATTGATCTCATTGAGTTAATGACCAGTAATGAAAAGGGTTTAATTTGTTTAATTAGTGAAAATAGTGATTATAGTTCAAATTATTATGCAGGCGATGAAAAAATAATATTAGAAAATGAGAAATTAAAATTAATTATTGAGCATAAAAATGAATTAATTTCACAACAGAAATCGGAAATATCAGCATTAAAAGAAATTATTACATTATTAAAAACACAAAATCATTAATTTATCTTTACATTAATTTATCTTTAAAAGAGATAAAGTTTAAATTTAAAGGGCTAATATCGAAATGAATTGATATTAGCCCTTTTGATTTGAACAGGATTTGCAAAAAACACGCTAAAACTCACCGCTTGTAGAGCGGCTCATTTATATTAGTTAATCACACCGCACGCCATTCTTGCGCCGCCACCGCCGAGTGAGGCTGGGTGATCGGCGTGGTTATCGCCACCGGCGTGGATCATTAATGCACGTCCTGCTACATCATCTAATGTTTTTAAGCGTGGAGCAAGTACTGGATTATTCGCATTGCCATGGTGATCGACAAATAACGCAGGTAAATCACCTAAGTGAGCGTTATCAGACCACGGGAAACCGTGCTGTTTAGCTTCTTTCGGATCCCAATGCCCGCCAGCCCCTAAGCCTGCTACCATTTTTCCGTCTTTCTCTTTTGGCTCACAACTTGGGTTTTGATGGATATGGAAACCGTGTAAGCCTGCACTAAGTCCTTTTAAATTCGGCGTAAAGACCAAGCCGTATGGGGATTCGCTAATAGTGATGACCCCGATATCTTTATTGCCGTTTTCCAGATCCAGTTGCTGAATTTTAATATCTTTTGTTTTCGGCATCTCATTTGCCATTGTTGGTATGGAAAAACCAAATAGTGCAGTTAATGCGAGGGGTAAGGCTTTGATTTTCATAGAAACTCCTGATGTTATATAACTGATGGGTATGGGGTAATCAAAAATGATTTTGTCGTAGTAATATGCACGGGCATAACGGACGTTATGGTTGGCAGTGGTGAGAAAACGCTTAAAGCGGCGAGCAAGGCAAAAGCGAGCCTCTGTCTGATATGTATATCGTCTGTTATGGTATAAAATCGTCAAAATCCACCTTTCCAACGGCGGATTTGAGACATTTAATTGAGCGGTTTATCCAGTTGAATATTGCTGACCAGCCCTTTTGGATCAAATTGAATAAATAGGGTGCGTTGGATAGGCTCTTCGTGCCCTTTACGCAGAATGAACACATAATCCCAACGGTTTTCCGCAAACGCATCGGTGAGCATCGGCGTACCGAGTAGGTATTGCACTTGCTCTTTATTCATTCCTACTTTGACCTGATCGATTTTTTCTTGTTCTAGATAGTTGCCTTGTGGTACGTCAATGCGATAGACCACTTTTTTAACCGTAGAGCAAGCGGTTACGCCTAGCGCAAGGCATAAAATTGCTATAAGAGATTTTATTTTCATAGTAATGACCTGTTGTAATCGCAAAAATTTACGGCGGATCATACCGAAACCGCCTATAAAATGCCATTATTTATTACGTTCGAGTTGATCCCGTAAATTTGCCGGCAATCCTTTGATAGTTAAACTGTCGTTTAGTTCATCCCAGATTAAACGCTCGCCGAGTAATTCCGCATCAAAGCTGATGGTAACCCCTTTACCCGAGCCGGAATATTTGGTTAAGGTTTTGAGCGCATTGCGTACCGGCGGAATGCTCTCAGCTAAACCGTAGGCTTGGCTTTCGGCAAAATCGGCAAAGTTTTGTTCGTTCAAGGTTGGTAGGGTTGCGGAAAGTTCTTCGAGAGCAATTTCTTCACCGCTGTTGATCTGCCCTTTACAGTAATCGAACACTTGCTTTTTCACCGCTTGGGTTTGGTTGCTGTTTAGATCTCCCTGTTCGCAATAGTCGCTCACCGCCTGTAATAAGGTTTGGTTTTGTAATTGCGGGTTTAAGCCCTCTTCGGCGCTTAAAAAATCCATAAAAAAGTCGGCTACTTTACGCCCGACTCTGCCTTTAATAAAGGTTAAATAACGGTCGGACTGGGCATTGAGCTTTAGCTCGGTCAGATTGATGCGACAGGCGATATCATATTGGGTAATGTCCAAATATTCGGTGCGTTGAACCTCTAATTTATCGTCTACCAGCATTGAAGAGCGGCTGTCGATCAAAGCGATGAAAAGGTATTCGGTCGCGAGGAACGTGTAGCGACATAAAATAAACGTGCCGCCGGCAGCAAAGGGGTATTTGGCTAATTCAGTCGCTAACATTTTAGCGCAACTGTGGCTAAACGACAGAAAATCACTTTCCCCCTCTAATAAGCGATTAAGTTGTTGGGCGAACACCGATTCCGCCTGAAACACGCCGTACGCCTTGGCTTTGCCTTGGTAGGCTTGATGCAGTTGCAGCATCATTTGTTCGACTTCGGGGCTAATCGCTAATAAATTTTCCCGCAGAATAGTGGTTAAATTGGGGGTATCGCCGTCATTTTGGTGAAGTTGATGAAGGACGATTTCGGTTACATTGATACTCATAATCTTTCTCTTGCAAGCGGTCTGAAAAAGGCAAATTGATGCAAAACATTATAAGCTATTTACAAACGGCAAAAAACCTTTCAAACTCTTTGTGTTGATTTATCACTTAATGAGGAAAATCCAATGACACAGATTATTCATACCGACAACGCCCCAAAAGCCATCGGGCCTTATGTTCAAGCCGTTGATTTAGGCAATTTAGTTTTGACTTCAGGGCAAATTCCGGTCAATCCGCAAACGGGCGACGTGCCGAGCGATATTGCCGAACAAGCTCGCCAGTCCCTCGAAAATATCAAAGCGATCATCGAACAGGCAGGCTTAACGGTGGCGGATATTGTTAAAACCACGGTTTTTGTTAAAGATTTAAACGATTTTGCAACCGTAAATGCCGAATACGAAGCCTTTTTCCGTGAAAATCACCACCCGAATTTCCCCGCCCGTTCGTGTGTGGAAGTGGCTCGCCTACCGAAAGATGTCGGCATCGAAATTGAAGCGATCGCCGTGAGAAAAGGCTAATGGAATTTATCCTGCCGAATTGGTCAGTGCCGGCACATATCCACGCCTTGACTACCACCCGCTCAGGCGGCGTGAGCCAAGCCCCGTTCGAGAGCTTGAATGTGGGCGAGCACGTTAATGACGATCCGCTCGCCGTCCGGCAAAATCGTACTTTATTGCAAAATGCCTTGAAGTTGCCGAACCCGCCGGTGTATCTGACTCAAACCCACAGCACACAGGTTTTGACGTTGCCTCATCAAGCCGAGCAAAGCCTTGAGGCTGATGCGGTTTACACGGATCAACCCAATCAAGTCTGCCTTGTGATGACCGCCGACTGCCTACCCGCTCTCTTTTGTAGTGAAGACGGCACGGAAATTGCCGCCGCTCACGCCGGTTGGCGAGGCTTGTGCGATGGGGTATTGGAAGCCACAGCGGCTAAATTCCGCTGCCTGCCGCATCAAATTAGGGTCTGGCTTGGGCCGGCGATCGGCGCAACGGCATTTCAAGTCGGGCAGGATGTGATCGGCCAATTCTGTGCGGTCGATCCCCAAGCCAATAGTGCCTTTGTGCCGGATCAGTGTGCAAGCGGTAAGTTTCTCGGCGATCTTTACCAAATTGCCCGCCAGCGTCTTCAGCGGTTGGGGATTACGCAGATCAGCGGCGGCGATTATTGCACCTATACGGACAGCAAACGCTTCTTCTCTTACCGCCGAGAGAATATGACCGGCAGAATGGCAACGCTGATTTGGCGAAGCGAATAGTAGCAAGCGGTCGAATAATAGCAATTTTTTGCAATATTTGACCGTTTGCATTATTTCGTTTTGCCAATTTTTCATTCTCGGCAGTTATGGTACAATCTCCGCCTATTTTATGATGAGAAAACGAGATTATGAGCCGTCAGAAGAAAACACGCCGCATTACCGATATTATGCCCGCCCGTAAGGTTGAGAAAAAACCGTACGAACAATCCAAAGCCAAACCGAGCAAAAACCGTAAACCGACCCGCTATGAATTGGATTTAGCGGCTAAGGAAGAGAAGAAAAAACGCAAGCATAAGGGCTTGCCCTCCGGCAGCCGTGCCAACGAAGGTGTAAACGAGAAAAAAGCAGTGGCGAAAGAGGTGAAAGATCCGCGTATCGGTAGCCGCAAAAAAGTGCCGTTGATGGTGGAATTTGTTAATCAGCCGGAAAAAGGCAAGTTTATTAAGCCGGTAGCGGTTGAGGAAACGCCACGTTTAGCGCCGGAAGTTGAGTTGGAACAGTTGGAAAGCAACGAATGTTTAAATCAATTATTAGATGATTTGGAAGCGGGTAAAACGTTGTCGCCGGCGGATCAAAAATTTGTGGACGACTGTTTGGAGCGTGTACATCAGTTGATGACCGAACTGGGTATTGAAGACGAAGATGAGAGCGATGATGCCTTGTTACGTCAATTTGAAACCCTAGATATTAACCAATTCCGATAATAGCAAATGATGCGATTTTTCTTAATCATTCTCGCCCTGCTGATTCTGCTGGCAATGGCGGGCTATGCGTTTTCGTTGGTGCTGAAACTACGCCGTCAAAAACAGCAATTAGCGGCGGCACAAAAATCACGTTATTTAGCGGTAATTGACAGTATTGACGTGATTGCCCGTGCAATGTTGGCACAGCAGTGTGATTTTTCCGAAGGGGTATTGCGTTTAAAGCCTCTGTTAGATGTACTGGGCAAAAAATTAAACCGTTTTGTCGCTATGTGGGCGTTGTATGAAACGGTAGAATCTATGCCGATTTTAGAGGCTCGTCAGCAATTAAAACGCAATGAACGAATGAAATTGGATCTCACCCGTGAGGCAAAAGAGGCGGAGCTTGCCGAGCAAATCAAGCTCGAATTACGCCAATTATTAACGGAAATTGCCCAATTTAAACAAGAGTTGAAGTAGGTTTTTTATGTCAGAGATTATTTGGGATAGTGCGCTTATCCAAAAATATAACCAATCCGGCCCTCGTTATACCTCCTATCCGACCGCATTAGAGTTTAACGAAGCCTATAATAATGATGATTTCCAAGCGGCAGCGGCACGTTATCCGAACAAGCCGCTCTCTTTATATGTGCATATTCCGTTTTGTCATAAGCTCTGCTATTTCTGCGCCTGTAATAAAATCATCACCCGCCATCAGCATAAAGTCGATATCTATTTAGATTACCTTGAAAAAGAGATTAAATACCGCGCCGAGCTATTTAAAAACCGGACGGTAACGCAAATTCACTGGGGGGGCGGGACACCGACCTACTTAGATGAAGATCAATCGTTACGCCTAATGGCGATGTTGCGTAAACACTTTAATGTGAGCGATCAAGCGGAAATCAGCATTGAAATGGATCCCCGTGAAATTGAGCTACAAATGTTGGATCATCTGCGGGAAATCGGCTTTAACCGCATCAGTATGGGGATTCAAGATTTCAATAAAGAAGTGCAAAAATTAGTCAATCGAGAGCAAGATGAAGACTTTATTTTTGCCTTAATGAAACGGGCGAGAGAGCTGGGCTTTAGTTCGACCAACATTGATTTGATCTACGGTTTGCCGAAGCAAACGGTTGAAAGTTTTATGTTCACTTTGCAGAAAGTGATTGAGCTGAATCCGGATCGAATGAGCGTGTTTAATTATGCTCACCTGCCGAGCCGTTTTGCCGCCCAGATCAAAATTAAAGACGAAATGTTGCCGCCACCGGAAACGAAATTGGAGATCTTGCAAAAAACGATTGAAACGCTGGATCGTGCCGGTTATAAATTTATCGGAATGGATCATTTTGCCAAACCGGACGATGAACTGGCAATCGCCCAACAAAAAGGCGCATTGCACCGCAATTTCCAAGGTTATACCACTCAAGAAGATGCCGATTTATTGGGAATGGGCGTGTCGGCGATCAGCTTATTGGGCGACAGTTACGCTCAAAACCATAAAGAGCTGAAACAATATTATGCCGATGTCGAAACCCGTGGCATTGCCCTGCATAAAGGGCTGACAATGACCAAAGACGACTGTTTACGCCGTGATGTGATTAAAGCGCTAATTTGTAATTTTAAGCTGGATTATGCCTCACTGGAAAGCCTATATCAGATTGATTTCAAACGCTATTTTGCCGAAGATTTGGCACTGCTTGCCCCGTTGGCGAAAGACGGCTTATTGACGATCGGCGAAGATACCCTGCAAGTATCGCCGCGTGGGCGGTTGTTAATCCGCAATATCTGTATGTGTTTTGATATTTATTCACGTCAGCAGGCAAAAAGACAGCAATTTTCAAGAATTATTTAGTCGGACAAGCGGTCGGATTTGCAGAATTTTTAGCAAAACGCACCGCTTGTGAATAAAAGGATAAGACGATGAAACACTACCGTTACAGCTTACTTTCCGTTGCCATAATCACGGCTTGTTATAGCCAGTACGCCGCCGCCGATTTAAGACACCAATGTTTATCCGGCGTGCCGCATTTTGAGGGGGAAGTGCTAACGGGCGACCAAACCCAAATGCCCGTATATATTGAGGCGGACAATGCGCTCATCAATCAACCGACCGATGCAACCTATACCGGTGATGTCAGCATTAAACAGGGCAATCGCACGGTTTGGGCGGATCAGGTTCGGGTGGAACAGAATGGCGGTCAAGCCCGTACTGCATATTTAAACGGTCGATTTGATTATCGGGATAATTTGATTAGGGCGACCGGACAAAATGCCCAGATTGATTTAACCGGCAATCACGCTACTCTCGGCAATGCGGACTACCAATTAGTCGGTCGTCAAGGGCGGGGGACGGCGGAGAGCGTCTCCGCCAACGAGCAAACCCGCATTTTAAAAAATGCTTCCTTCACCGCCTGCTTGCCGAATGACAATGCGTGGTCGATTGATGCGAGTGAGATGATACAACACGTCAAGGAAGAGTATGCAGAGTTATGGCACGCTCGCTTTCGGGTAATGGGCGTGCCGGTGTTTTATTCCCCATATCTGCAATTCCCTATCGGTGATCGCCGCCGTTCAGGGTTACTCATTCCGAATGTGGGGCGTTCGAGCCGCGACGGTTATTACTATTCCCAGCCGATTTATTGGAATATTGCGCCGAATATGGACGCAACGATTACGCCGACTTACTATACTCGGCGTGGCTGGCAAATCAGCCCTGAATTTCGTTATCTGACCGCTTTCGGCGAAGGTAAAATGGCAGGAGAGTATGTAAAACGGGATCGCCTGCCGAGCTGGACGGAAAAAGATCGTTCCCGCCATTTATTCTTCTGGCAACATAATGTCAATTTTCTTAGCGATTGGCGTTTTTCGGTCGATTATACCCACGTCAGCGATAAACGCTATTTTTCGGATTTTGATTCCGCTTACGGCAACAGTACCGACGGCTACGCTACGCAGAATTTTAAGTTAGGTTACTTCCAGCCCCATTATAATATTTCGATTTCTGGAAAACGTTTCCAAACCTTTGATGACTCCGGCTCGAAACCTTATCGGGTATTGCCGAAAGTGGAGCTGAATTATTATAAAAATGATTTGGTTAAACACGGTGATTTCAGCCTGTATGCCCAATCCGCTTACTTTGCTAACGACAGTAAAGAGATGCCGACGGCGTGGCGTTTCCATCTTCAACCGGCGTTAAATTTCCCGTTGGCGAACCGTTATGCGAGTCTGAATTTAGAGACTAAATTGTATGCCACCCATTATTTACAGAAAAAGGGCGGGGCTGAAAATGCTGAAGCGATTGAACGTAGCGTAACCCGTGTGTTACCGCAACTGAAATTGGATTTGAAAACCGTTTTGAGTGCGAAACAAAATGTGTTTAGTGGCTTTTCACAAACTTTTGAGCCTCGTGTGCAATATCTTTACCGCCCGTATAAAAACCAAGCGAATATCGGCTCGCAACGCCAATCCAGTTTAGGTTTAGGCTATGATTCCGCCCTTTTACAGCAGGACTATTATGCGTTATTCAACGATCGCCGTTATAGCGGTTTAGATCGAATTGCTTCGGCAAATCAAATTACCGCAGGGGGAACAACCCGTTTCTTCAGTAATGAAACGGGGGAGGAAGTGTTTAATTTTAGTGCAGGGCAAATTTATTATCTCAGCCCGTCAAAAATTGACAGCACTTCAATTAACAGTACCGCAAAGCGTTCTTCATCTTGGGCGTTGGAATCAAACTGGAAGTTCCACCCGAAATGGAACTGGCACGGCGGCTATCAATACGATACCCGCTTAAACGAAACGTCTTTGGCGAATATGGCATTGCAATATAAACCGAAAGCGAACAACGTGGTGCAGCTAAATTATCGCTATGCAAGCAAAAACTATATTGACCAGAATTTAAGCTCTAACCGTTATGGTCAGGATATTAAACAGGTCGGTGCGGTGATTGGTTGGGAATTAACCGATAGTGTGTCGATGATGGCAAGCCATTACCGTGATATTGCACTGAAAAAGCCGGTTGAAAGCCAGTTGGGGCTAACCTATAACACTTGCTGCTGGAGTGCGACATTCTACGCTACTCGTAAATTAACGGCAACGCCGGAAGGAAAACCTGATACCCTGAACGATTTTTACTACGACAACCGTTTTGGGCTGAATTTTGAATTGCGTTTTGGGAGCGGTTATAACAGTGGTGTATCCAGAATGTTGAAACGGGGAATGATTCCTTATACGGAAGCCTTTAATATCAATTAAGAGACGGACATAAAAGGGCGCATTAGCGTCCTTTTTTGTTGGTGTTAAAGTTCGTCAAAATAAGCGTTGCCCCACGTTTTTTCGGCAAGGTGCAACAAATTTGCAAAATCTTGGTAGGAAGGCACCGCTTGATCGGCAATGCGGTGGCGCTCGCTGATCAGTTTTTGGCGTAATGTTTCGTACCATTCAAGCAGCGAGAGCGGCAGGGGCGATTTTGCCCGTCTGCCGAGCCAAAATAAGCCTTGAAACGGAATACTTAACGCAAAAAGTGCGGTAAGAGTGGCATTGGCAAGGATCGACTGTGTGGGATCGTTGAAAAAGTATTGCCAACTAATCGCAAAACAGACAAATGCCGGCATTGCTCGGCTGGCAAATTTGATGAGGCGAATCAGACGGTAATCGGGCATAAACAGGCTGAGCTTTTTCTGGTTTGGGTAGGTATTTAGATAATGCTGTCCGGCTTGTAACGTTTGGTACATAGGCTGCCTCTGTGAGAAAAAGTCAGCGTATTGTAACCAACTGATAAAAATCTACAATAGCGAAGTGAGCCAACAGTTGCTATACTTTAGCCCGTTTTTATCGTTAATTTTTCAAGGAAAGGTAATGCCGATTCAATTTCCAACATTATTGCAAGATAGCTGGAATTTTATCCGAAATCAGCGCAATTTCACGTTTATTGGGCTGGGACTACTGATGTTAGTTCAGCTTCTGCTGTTTTATTTTACCCCTAAACTCGCCATTGATCCGACAACATTAACCCCCGAAATGTTAGATAAATATGCCAGGGAGTCTTTACTGGCATCATTGCCCGTATTACTGATTTCTGCTATCGGCATTTTGCTTCATATCTTGTTAGTGATGAATATAAAATCGATTAACAACGGGCAGTATCACCATTTTTTCCAACATATCGGCACGGCATTTGCACGAATACTGCCGTTTATCGGGCTCTATATTTTAATGTCGCTACCAATGTCTGTCGGGTCGGCAGCTCTTGTTGCAGGGGCAGCGGGCGGTTTCTCCATCATCGCCTTTCCACTGATGATAACGGGTATTTTTATCTTTGTGAAATGGTGTTTGGCTGCCTATGTCTATTTAGTTGAAGAACCGCAAAAAAGGGTGTTTGAAACATTATCGTTTACTTGGCAGATGAGCCGCGGAAAAATGGGGATTCTTTTTCTGTTTTGCCTATTAAGCTATCTTTTTCCGACGGTGATCACATCGTTGATTGGGAATATTGGGGGAATCGGCAGAGTGTTATCACATATTGTCGCAGCCTTTTTAAGCCTGTTTGTTACAGTGTTTGGCTTCCGCTTCTATCAGGCTTACCGCCAAATTTAAGGAAGAAAAATGAAACAATTACTTGAATTTATCCCGCTGATTTTATTTTTTATTGTTTATAAAAGCTACGGCGTGCAAGAGGCGGCGTTAGTGCTGGTTGCAGCCACCCTTGTTCAGCTTATCGCATTAAAAGTCTTGTATAAAAAAATTGAAAAATCCCAATGGATTATGGGGATTGCGGTGGTATTCTTCGGTTTATTAACCGCCTATTTTAATGACCTTGCCTTTTTGAAATGGAAAGTAACCCTGATTAACGGCTTGTTTGCGGCGGCGTTATTGATTAGCCAATTTGTTTTTCACAAACCGCTGGTGCAAATGTTACTCGGCAAAGAACTACGCTTACCGCCGGACGTGTGGGGTAAATTAAATTTAGGCTGGGCGGGCTTTTTTATCGTCTGTATGCTCGTCAATCTGATTATCAGCCACTATTTTTCTGACGATGTATGGACGAATTTCAAAGTGTTCGGCTTAACCGGTTTAAGTTTAGTTGCCGTGGTCGCTACCGGTTTTTACCTTTACCCCTATTTAAAACAACACACTCAAGATGAGGAAAAAGAATGACAACTAATGTTGAAAAGCGCCAACCCGAAGGGACACTGATTTTACGCACTTTAGCGATGCCGTCCGACACGAACGCCAACGGCGATATTTTCGGTGGTTGGATTATGTCGCAAATGGATATGGGCGGGGCGATTTTAGCCAAAGAGCTGGCAAAAGGGAGAGTCGTTACCGTTTCGGTTGATAGTATGAGCTTTCTGCGCCCGGTATCGGTTGGTGATGTGGTGTGCTGTTACGGAAAATGCGTCAAAGTCGGACGTTCCTCAATGCAGGTAAAAGTAGAAGTTTGGATTAAACAAGTCTATGAAGGCGTGAAGGATCGCCATTGCGTTACCGAAGCGTTGTTCACTTTTGTCGCCGTGGATAAAAACGGCAGACCTCGCCCCGTGCCCCGTGAAAATAATTTGGAATTAGCGCAAGCCCTTGCGTTGATTTAAGAAGCAACTCAAAGAGGAAATGAGAATGTACTATGTGATTTTTGCCCAAGACAAACCGAATACGTTGGAAAAACGCCTTGCCGTGCGAGAAAAGCATTTAGCTCGGCTCACCCAATTACAAGCGGAAAACCGCCTATTAACTGCCGGCCCGAATCCGGCGATTGATGATGAAAACCCCGGCGAAGCAGGTTTTACCGGCTCAACGGTGATTGCCGAATTTGCGTCATTAGCGGCAGCAAAACAGTGGGCGAGTGAAGATCCCTATGTGGAAGCGGGCGTTTACGGCGAGGTGATCGTCAAACCGTTTAAAAAAGTGTTCTAACGCTTGCTGCAAGCGGTCGGTTTGGGCTGAAAATATACAAACAGTCCAAACGGTTTCGGGGCGAAAACGCCCCTTTGATTACCATTCTGAATAAAACGTTATGTCATTTTTTAGCCACGCTGAACAGGCGCTCGCCTCACTGATTCATCAACACGATTTAACAATCGATTTGCACATTTTGCTCGCCAACCGACCGCTTGTTACTGCCGTGGCGATGTCCGATTTTGTATTCCAACAACTGCAAAAACAGCCCGACTTATTCACGGCGTGGTTGGCAAAACCGCCGACTATGGCTGATTGCAGTCATTATGCCGAGCGGCTTGAAGCCTTATTAGCAGAAGTGAATGATGAAACGGCGTTACACTGCATTTTACGCCAATTTCGCCATCGGGAAATGGCGGCATTGAGCTTTGTACAGTCAAATAATCTCGCCTCGCCGCAACAGCTGTTCGAGGCGTTGTCCGACCTTGCCGAAGCCCTGATTTTAGCCGCTCGGGATTGGCTGTTTGCCCGCTTGTGTGCCGAGTATGGCACGCCGATGAACAGCGAAGGGGAAATCCAACATTTGCTGATTTTGGGAATGGGCAAGTTGGGCGGGCGTGAGCTGAATTTCTCTTCCGATATTGATCTGATTTTTACCTATCCGGATATGGGGGAAACGGTCGGCGGGCGTAAACCGATGGATAACGGCAAATTTTTTACCCGCTTGGGACAACGTTTAATTCGGGCATTGGACGAGATCACGCTAGACGGCTTTGTTTATCGCACAGATATGCGGCTACGCCCCTTTGGTGATAGCGGGGCATTGGTGTTGAGCTTCAACGCAATGGAAGATTACTACCAAGAGCAAGGGCGGGATTGGGAACGCTATGCAATGATCAAGTCGAAAATCCTCGGCGAAAATGCACAGGATATTAACCATCGCTACCTCAAGCAGTTGCTGCGTCCATTTGTGTACCGCCGCTACCTTGATTTCAGCGCGATTCAATCCTTGAGGGAGATGAAGCATAAAATCAGCCGAGAGGTGATGAGACGGGGGCTGACGGATAATATCAAACTCGGCGCAGGCGGGATTCGGGAGGTGGAATTTATCGTGCAGACCTTCCAAATGATGCGTGGCGGGCGGGATAAAATTCTCCAGCAACGCAGTTTATTGGTGGTATTGCCTCAGTTGGCAGCCTTGCAATTATTGAGCGAAGCACAGGTAGCACAACTACGGGAAGCCTATCTGTTTTTACGCCACGTTGAAAATCTGCTACAAGCCATCGGCGATCAGCAAACGCAAACCTTACCGAGCGATGAACGGGATCGGCAACGCCTCGTATTTGGCTGCCGAATGTGGTTGGAGGGTGAACAAAGCAGCCATAACTGGCAGGCGTTTTTAGCGTGTTTAGCGGCACATCAAGGTAATGTACGGGCAATTTTTGATGAGTTGGTCGGCGAAGATGACAATCAAGAGAGTAGCGACAATCCACAGTTTGCGATGTGGCGAGATGTGTTGCATTATCAAATCAATCAAGAAGAACTGGCGGCTTGCTTGCAACATTATCCGGTGGCGGAGCAGGATTATGCGGACATTTACCAGCAACTTTTTAGCACCTTTCAAGAGTGGGTAAAACGCCCAATCGGTGTGCGGGGGCGGGAGGTACTACGCAAATTGATGCCGAAAGTGGCGGACGCCATTTTTAACGAACCGAATTACCTCGTGTTACTGCCTCGTATTTTGACGATCATTGATAAAATCACCACGCGTACCACCTACTTGGAATTATTGCTCGAAAAAGAGCAGATCTTGCCGCAACTGCTCACGCTGTGCGGGCAATCAATGATGATTGCCGAGCAAATTGCCCGTTATCCGATGCTGTTGGACGAGCTGATTATCCAAAAAAGCCTGACACAAGTGATTGATTTAGCCGATTATGCACCGGCGCTGCAAACCTATTTGATCCGCATTCCCGAAGAGGACGAAGAAGCTCTGATTGACAGCTTGCGGCAATTTAAACAAAGCCACCTGTTACGCATTGCTGCAGCGGATATTCTCGGTGTATTACCGGTGATGAAGATCAGCGATCATCTCACCTATCTCGCCGAGGCGATTATTGAAGCGGTGGTGAATATCGCTTGGCGGCAAGTGAGCCGACGTTTCGGGCATCCGGAACATTTAGCAGACGATGAAAAAGATTTTGTTGTGATCGGCTATGGTAAACTCGGCGGGATCGAACTGGGCTACAATTCCGATCTCGATCTGGTGTTTCTGCATAATGCACCGGCACAAAGTGAAACGGTCGGCGGCAAAAAAAGCATTTCCAGCCACCAGTTTTACTTAAAATTAGCCCAAAAAATCAACGGTATTTTTAATCTGAACACCAGTGCCGGCGTGCTGTACGAAGTGGATATGCGCCTGCGCCCGTCCGGCGAAGCGGGGCTGTTAGTCAGCACTTTCAGTGCCTATGCGGAGTATCAGAAAAATGAGGCGTGGACGTGGGAAACGCAAGCATTGGTGAGAGCGAGGGCAGTGTACGGCGAACAGACGTTACGTCAAAAGTTTGAACAAATTCGTGCCGAAACCCTCTGTTTGCCACGGGCAAGCGGTGCGTTACGCGCGGAAATTTGCACAATGCGGGAAAAAATGTTCGCCCACTTAGGTACTGGGGGCGAAACCCAATTTCACCTGAAAACCGATCGAGGTGGGGTTACCGATATTGAATTTATCGCACAATATTTTGTCCTGAATTATGCCAATGCGTTTCCGCAAATGGCAGTATGGTCGGATAACGTGCGGATTTTTGACAGTGCGATTGAGGCGGGGATTATCGATGAACCACAAGGTCAAGCCCTAAAAGCTTGTTACACCGACTTACGCAATCAAATTCATCATCTCAATTTACTCAACCAGCCGAGCTGTGTCGATGCCGCACAATTTTGCCGTGAGCGTGAAATTGTCCGACAAGCGTGGCAGCAGTGGCTGGAAAAGAGCGTTTAGCACGGGAGGACAAATGAAAATCATACAGTTAATGAGCGTTGTTACTGTAGCGGGCATTTTGGCAGGCTGCGCCTTAACCCCTGAACAGAAAGCGGAACGGGCAGCGAAGCGGCTCAAAGCCGAGCAGGCATTGCAAGTTAGCTTGGCAAAGCAGTGTGATGTGGCAACCGCCGAGTTAATGCAGGCAAAATTCAACCCGCCACTTGAGCCGCTTTCAGCGAAGCAACAGGCAGAGTTTGACAAACAATATGTGGAAAAGGTGAATGCATCGGTGTTCCAAGCCTGCTATAAATTGGCGTGGCAAAATTACCAAGCCCAACAAGAGTTAGACAGGCTGCAACGTTACTACGATGACGACTTCCGCTTTTTCGGCTTTCGGCGTTTTTGTCATCTATGTTGGTAACTAAATAGCGACAAGCGGTGATTTTGTAAGGTTTTTTTGCAAAAATCTAGCTAAGTCTGATAATACAAGGCTTGAGTAAATGAAATTGTTCCGAAAAAATGTGAGATTTCTTGATTTTTTACCTAGATTTATCAAGAAGTTGTAATTTATTTCGGAACAGATTTAAGGTGATTGAATATCGTTACAAGGCTTAAATTAGATTGAATTATAACCTTTATTTTTCTAAGTCATTTTGTTGTTCCCTTTCTTTCCCAAATAGCCACGCTTTAATAGGGTGTCCGTTTTTGAGCATACACTTCTGTAATTTGCGATCAGCGTCTCTTCGGCTGACTTGCCTGTTTTTGCCATAATCTCTATCGTGCTGATGACAGCAATTGTTGATGTCTGACGGGGCAGATTTCCACCCCGTGCAGTAATCGCGTTTGTGTTTAGCCGTTATTTGGTTCTGTCTCTTTGACTTTGCCCCCGCTGAAAAGGTACGGATCAACCCAACCGTAGTATTTTTCCTCCGGTTCAGCATAATCCTGTGGTAACGGTTGGATAAGTTGCTGATAAGCCCAATCCACCACGTTTTCCGCCATTGTCGGGCAGTGATTGAGAGAAAGGGTAATCGGCGAACCGACCGGCTCTTTGCCCGCCTCTTTGGTTTTGCGGGAGATATAGCTCTCAATGGTAACGGACACATATTTATTTTTGTAATCCGCATTGACGGCGGTGATTTCGTGGTATTTCACGTCCGCACCGGTGTGCGCATCTTCAATGGTTTTTTCAATGTATTTAATCGTCATAACAGACTCCTGTTTTGTGGTTAATGATATAAAAAAGACCGCTTGAGAGAGACTGCAAGCGGTCGGTTGAAGTTAGAGCCCTATGTTAATAAGGGAAGCATTTGACATTACTGTAATGGTAGCTTTTATTCCGAATGTTTGACCTCCTTCACCATTCCCCCAATAGCCAATTGAAATTTGTCCGCTAACGTTTGGTGGAATAATTACAACACCACCTGAAATATGCCCAACAGAAGAATGAACGAAAAACTCTCTTTTTTGGGTATTGTCATAATAGCGACCGTTATCCAAATTCGTTTGATTAAACATATTACTACCGCTATTTAAGAAGTAGTAAGTAGGACTCCTTAACCCATTACTTTCCAGTACATAGCCATCTATATTTAATAGTCGCCTTGATTTTGCCGGAAACAAATGGATTGTCGTTCGATATTCAAAGAGCGTGCCTGATTCGTGGGAGCCGTAGCTCGTTCTGATATTTGAATATCGTCTTGAATGTCCCGTTCTTTGTAGGGTTCTTTCAACAACCTCGTAAATATTTCCGCCTATTAACTGAGTGACTTCCAACGCACCGGTAAATCGCCCTGTTGCACTTTCAATATGAACACCCTTAATCGTTCCCCCATTGATAGTTCCGCCATTAATGACAGCGCCTGTAATTGTCGTACCTTCGATATAACCCGATTTAACGTGCCCAAGATTGGCACTGACAGCAGAGAGTGATTGAATATTCAATTTCTCTGCCCCAATGGAACGGGCTTGAATATGGTGAGAAGCATTAATTGCACCGGCACGAATATGATTAGCGGCTACGGCATCGGTTGTCAGGTGGTTAGTTGTGATAGAGCCTGCCGCAATCTGTTGTGCTGTGACAGAACCAGTGATAATTTGCCCACCGTCAATCATCGTTAGCCCACCCGGTTTCCACGGAGACGGCTGCGTAATTGTATCCGGTACTTCTTCCAACATTGCCCGCATCATAATTAAGCAACGCCGCCCTTGTCCCCAGTCGCCGGCAATCAGCCTCACCCGCCCCGTGTCCGGTGCGACAAAGGTGATTGAAAAGCGTGTCGCATTGGCTAAACCATTATGCATATTGCCTGCGCCGGTTTGGGTTTGATGTCGGCTAATCGCAGGTAAAACACCAAGATATCGTCCTGTGTGGTCGGTTTTCTCGGCATTGACCCGCATTGTGCCGGAATGAAGTGAGCCATAAAACGAGAATATATAG
Organism: Muribacter muris; assembly: GCF_004569585.1. Taxonomy (NCBI): domain Bacteria; kingdom Pseudomonadati; phylum Pseudomonadota; class Gammaproteobacteria; order Pasteurellales; family Pasteurellaceae; genus Muribacter; species Muribacter muris. The sequence goes on from NZ_SPPA01000003.1 coordinate 138,742, forward strand.
CGCTTGCCCGGTAGCACACTCACATCTTGTGCCACACAAACTGCCCAACCTGTATAACCGTTAGGTGCTGTTCTGTCCCAGTTCAAACAGCGTTCAAATTTGGCATCAATATTTCCGCCTAGCCATTCACCGCCACTGCCCAGTTGGAGAGAGCCATTATGCCAACCGCCTGCGTGTTCTCCCCAACCAAATGGTCGTCCGTCTTTGTCTGGTAGGAAAGTCGGGTTCACTAATAAGTTACCACCCAATCCAATCGCCAGCTTATCCGCCGACACTTGTCCGGCGGCTAAATGCTCGGTACGAACAGCACCTGCCTGCAATGCACCGGTGGTTACAGAATTTGCAGCCAGTTTGGTGGCGGTAATGGAACCGTCTGCGACCAAATCCCCGTGAATAGCGACTTTGTTGTTTACCACATTAAACATCGGCTTGACCGTGCCGTCTTGGGCATTTTTGACGACACCGAAACGGTCGGCCATCACAATCACCGAGCTTTCAGCGGTGCGGTTATCGGCAGTTGCCCCTAGCGCAATCCCCGCAATCGCCGTACGACCACCGGCAATCGCTTGCGCTTTAATCGTATGGGTGGATCGTACTTTGTCATTGAGTTCGGCAACAGTTCGGCTGGCGGCGGTAACCTCCGCCCGAATGCCTGTGAGTGCCGTCTCGGTATCTTCCGGTGCAGGCGTCCAGTCCGTACTTACTGTGCCTTTTTCAAGCTTGATTTGCCGAATTGTATTGGTTGAGGTCGCTTCACGCGGATAAAAATAGACGTTTAAGTGGGTATCATTTGGAGTACGTTCGGTGTTACCGTTCATCGGCTTTTTCCATTTTCCCTTACCTTGATACACCCCATCGGCAATTTTTTCCAAGCGGGCGATTTCATTAAACCCGTGTGAGTTATATGCACCAATGCCCGTGCGCCCTTCGCCCAAATCCCCCCATAATGTAATCACCACATCCTCACCGACTTTCGGTGCTGTCGTGAGTACATAGCGAGTGGAGTAACCGTCTGCCGAATACGGCACAGCAGAGCCTTTTAACAGGTTTCTGCCACCGACACTTAAATTGTTCAGGCTGGCACTTAGCGTCTGAAGTTGCTCCGCCGTTGCCGAAGTCGCATTACTGATAGTTTGGCGCAAATCCGATAACCCGCCTTCCGCTTGCCCGACACGTCCGTTGAGTTGCGTCAGTTGCTGGGCTGTGGCAGCTTCTTTGGTCGCTTGGGTTTGCTGGTAAACAGTCAGATTGGCAGAGACTTTTGCAATGTCGCTGTCCGTATCTTCCGGTGCAGGCGTCCAGTCCGTACTTACTGTGCCTTTTTCAAGCTTGATTTTCCGCAGTTTGAAAGTGTGTCCTGCCATTAGGCTGTCGGCATTAAAAATTAAGCGTGAGCCTTTGTAGTGTGCTGGTTTATCCCGATTAGCGGTAAAGGTAAACTGATATTTCACCCACTGGCTTGATGCCGTAATCGTCATTCGGTGATTCGCCGTATCGACCCGAGCACCTTGTGTGACATCATACGCCAGTGCAATACCCAGCCGGGTATCCGCACTGCTTTGAGCTTCAAATGAAAGCGTAAATGTCTGCCCGTTTTCAATCGTGTTAAGCAACGGATTAGGCGTTGCGCCATTTAAAACGTAACCGCAGCATTGCCACTGTTTCCATTTGATTGTACTGTCCGAGCCCCCCTGCCAAATCAACGCACCGTCAATCTGACCGCGCGCAGTTGAGCGACTGTCTTTGGTAAATCGCCAATAATCGGCAACAGGGTGCGAACCGACAAGGTAATTCCGTCCGCCCACCTGAATACCGTCAATCGCCGTGCGGGTATCCGCCTGCCAAACAGCTTGCAACTGCTGTTGGGCAAGGCTGGCAACTTCTTCTTTGCTTGCCTTAGTCTGTTGAATGGTATTCAACGAGGTTTCGGCATTGCCCATTCGCCCGGTCAGTGTGTTTAACTGCGACGTAGTCGCGCTGTTGAGCTCGCTTAAGCTTTGTTGGGTGGTCGTGATTTTCCCTTCTGCCTGCCCTAGACGAGAGGTTAGTCCCGATAGCTGTGTGGCTTGGGCTTGTTCCTTGCCCGCTTGCGTGCTTTTGTAAGCGGTCAGTTCCGCCCCAATGTTTGCAACGGTAGTGTCCAAGTCTTCCGGCGCGGGTGTCCAGTCGGTCGAAATATTACCGATTTCGAGCTTAACCTGCTTAATCGTATTGTCTGATGTCACGCTTCTTGGGTAAGCGTAAATATTCAGGTGTGTCGATAAAGCGTTGTCTTTCTCCTCACGCTCATTAAGCGGATTTCGCCAAGTGAATGTGGCAGAATACACGCCGTCACGGATTTTATTGAGTTTAGCTAATTCTCGGTAGCCGTGGGTATTATAAACCCCAAAGCCTTGTCTGTCGGCTGCCAGTTCTCCCCATAACGTTACCGTAACTTGCTCGCCGACGTCAGGCACTTTACTTAGCGGCCAGTTCGTCATATAACGGTTGCCGGTGTAGTGTCTGTTTGAGTGGCGCAGCAAATTCCGTCCACCTACTTGCAAATTATCTAATTTTGCCGTGAGGGTTTGGCTGACTTCACTCAAAGCCGTAGTTTGATTGGCGACACTGCGTTGAAGTGTGGTAATACCGCTTTCTGCCGCAGAGACACGGGTAGTCAAGACCTCGCGTGCGTTTGCCTCCGCTTGGTCGCCTTGAATGCGGGCTTGACGCTCTGCACTTAAGCCGGTGAGGGCTTGTTCGGCTTTGGTTGTTACCTGTGTAATCTGCTGTGCCTGCTGTTTATCGACGTTTTCCAAGCGGGTTATCGCCGTCCCGCGCGTACGGGCTTCGTCCTGTAGCGCTTTGGTGAGCTTACTGCTTTCCGCCTGAATCGCTTTCGTTCGGTTGGTCGCTTCTGCTTGTAAGGCTTGAGTACGAGCGGTCGCTTCATCTCCTAATGCAGTTTGACGGTCTCGCACTTCTTGGCTGATAGCGTAGCTGTTTCCGTTAATCTGCATAATCAGATCGGTGTCCAATTGCGCTGTCGGGACAATATCACCGGCATTCATTAACCCGATATACGCCGAACCGTTCCAGTTATACTGCTTGCCGTCAGCTAACACATAAATGGTGTTGTGGCCGATAAACTCGGTCGGCAGGTTGTCCACCGTTTTGACCAGTTCCAATCCACGGGCAGGGGCGGCAACATCAAACACTTTATCCACGATATTTTCCGAGAGCTTTTCATTCAGCACCCGCAATTCTTCATCAATATCGACCGCCGTTTCCGCTTTCAGCCCTTGCTCTTGGTAAAAAAGCCCCTTGTTCTGACCGCGTGTATGGCGTAGCCAGTAATAGCGGGTTTTGCGTGGGCCGACATTGTGGGTGTAAGTGCTTGCTAGAACTTTTGCGAGGCGTTTAGCCGTCAAAATATCGTTGGTTTCACTTGCCCAAATTTCCGTTTGAGTAGCATCGTCCCACCATTTCCACGACAGCGTAACATCGGTTAAACCACCGGAGACCATCACCTCTTCCGGGACAGGCGGTCGGTTAATCACAAAGGTTTGCGTTTTTTCGCTTACCACTTGCCCTTGGGCATTTTTGGCGATAATCACCACCTCATATTCGCCGTCCGGTAAATCGTCGAGTGCCAACTCTAATCCGGTTAAGCCCTTGTGGTAGGCATAGAGTTTCCCGTCTTTTAATATCCGCACATCATACGTCAAAGTGCCGATACCGGAGGTGGTCTGCCACGCAAATTTGACGCTGCCGGCATCTAACTGCACGTCCAAATGCTCAAGGCGCGGCGTGCGGTGTAGGGTGGTGTTTCTCGGCTCGAACACCGCACCGTTATCGACAATCGCCTCTTTCTGCGGCTCGTGCTGCAACGCCATAATGGTGTAGCTACCGTCCTCGTTTTCGCTAATCGTCATCGCCCGATACAGTTGCGAACTAATCTGCTGGGTGGTTAAGCTCCACACGCCGTTCACGCTTAAACCGGCAGGCACACGGTCGAGGGTAACGGTATTGCCGTTGGCGTGGCTGATTTTGATATTGACCGGCTTTGCCTCACCGTTGATATACTGAAAATAGCTGTTACCACTGAGGGTAATCTCACGGTCAAGGGTGAGGGTACGACCATTTACCGCTAACACCCGTCCACCGATATTCGCCCCGGCATATTGGGTATCCGCTACTCGAATAATATCGCCCGGAATGTGCATTAACCCTTCCGCCCCGACATTAAAGGTGATGGACTCGGTTTCCAGTTTCTCGGTCATCAAAATCCACAAGCCGGTACGGTGCGCTTGTCCGCGACTTGTGCAACCAAAGGCGGTTACTTTCTTGAGATTTAAGCCGTATTTGCGGATAGCCTCATCGTCTGAGACATACTCAATCGCTTTTTCATAGTTGTTGTCGGCATCAAGGTATTCGACCTGAATGGCATTATGACGGGCTTTCATTGCCGAATACTGACGGGAAAAGCCGCCAATCACATTGGCTGCCGTATACGTCCAGACCGGGTCGGCGGGTCTGTCCATAATCACCGTCAGCTCCGTGCCGTTCCACACCGGCATTGCGCGGAAAATCGAGCAAATATCGTTGATGACTTCATAGGCAGAACGCTGTTCGGTCAGCCACACGTTACAGGTAAAACGCGGTTCTTTGCCGCCGAAGCCGTCCGGTATCAGTTGGTCGCAGTATTGCGCCACTTGATATAACGCCCATTTATCCGCACCGAACTCGCCGAGCCGTTGCCCCAATCCGTAGCGTTTGCTGGTGACCAAATCATACAAAATCCACGCCGGGTTGTTTGTCCACGCGAGCTTAAAAGTACCGTCCCATAAGCCCGTGTAGATGCGTCTAATCGGGTCGTAGTTACTCGGTACTTTTACCTTAATCCCCAACACGTCATAGGTGCGGGTCGGGATATTGGCAAAGTATTGGGAATCAAACTTGATGCCGACCAACGCTGTATGCGGATAAGCAAATGCCGTGTCGATAATCTCGGTATAGGCAGACCAGAGGGTTTTATTTTGCAACCGCAGGCTGTCGCTGTCCGGTTGTACCCGTTCGACTTTAATCGTAAACGGCACAGCGGGCAGATGACCTAGCATTATATTGCGCAGATATTGTGAATGGTGCTTACCGCTGATGGTTAAATATTCAATCTGTTGCCCAATAGTAATCTTAAAATCGACACTTTGCGCACTGTCGCCGCCGTCATCTTCTTGTTTGAATAACGACGTAACTCCTAAAGTGAGCCGTACCCGATTGACTTTCGGGTCGGTAATGGTGCGGGTGAGCGGGATACCGTGTTTTAATTCCGTGCCGACACTGATTTCTTTTTCGGTTTGCCCGAACCGGCTCATTACCGATTGACGGGCTTGACCGAGACGTTGATCGACCTCGACTTTTTCAAAGTTTTTGCCGCGGGTGATGTTTTCAATCGGGGTATTATCTAGATAAATCGAACGGTAGCCGTCCACCAAGCCGGCGATTTCCCCTTCGGAAATCACCTCGACAATACTGACTAGCTGTTTGCTGCGTACTTCTTCGCTCATTGTGTCTCCCTAGAAAATGTCTCTTGCCATTCGGGAATTGCGTTCCCGCTCGCGTTTATCCTGTTCTGCACGATCTTTTTCTTCCCGTTCGGTGCTACGGTGTCTGTCTTCATCAGACGAATGATCGTGGTGTGAGGCAGAAGCTGTACTGTCGGTCGGGGTATTTCCCCTCGCATTGCCTACCCCCCAAACGGACGGTTTACCCGTTGAGGCACTGCCGCCGGTTTGATTATCGCCGTGACGACTGTTGCCATCGACTTCATCAACCGTCTCGACTCCTTGCGAGATAATCATCGAACCGCAGCGGATTTGCCCGTAGGCGAGTGGTATCGGGCGACCTTGTGCCGCCATATTTTGTAGGTTGCCAAAGGCAGTGGAGGATTTTTTCTCACGGCTATCCCCTACGCCGCCCATTGACGGGGTTTTGGTGAGCATTTGAGCCACCCCGCTTAACGCCATTGACGCACCAAACATAAATAACCCGCCTTTGGTAATCAGCCCACCAAATAACCCTGCCGCAGGCACAAAAAATGAAGCACCAATGAGTGCAACGCCTAAGACAAACATACCCAACCCCGCTTTTTTAGCCCCTTTAATGACAGGGGTAAAATGCAACGACATTCCTTTTTTCAGGCGATAAAAAAGCCCTTGTTCAAGGGCTTCGGGGTTTAAATAGTGTTTGCCAATGCGGACTTTATAAAAGCCCTGTTGTAACTGTTGGCGCAGGTTGGGAAGCTGTGCTACTAACGCCCGCACTGCCTCCGCCGTGTCGCGTACGTCTAATTGAAAGTGGTCGCCAAATGCTTTAAGGCGACCGTAAAATCTAACTGTGATAAGTGCCATTCGTTTAATCTCCAAATACTGTGAGTGTGCTTGAGCCAATAGCCGTCGTATAAATCCCGTTTGCTGAGCCGTTTCGGGCCGTGGTGCAAGACCACTTGATCGCCCAAATAGATGCCAGCGTGGTTCGGCACATTTGCGCCAACCTGCATTAAAATCACATCGCCGAGTTGCAAATTTTCACCCTTATCTAACCGCTTGAAGCCGTGCCGTGCCATATTCTCAAGGTAGAGATTCCTGCCGGTCAGCCACCATTCATCAGGGCGTTCAAAGTCAGGTAAGTCCACCCCCGCTAAGAAGTAGAAATCCCGAAACAGGGTGTAGCAATCTTGCTCGCCGTGAACAAATTCCCGCCCGACAAGCGGGGGGATAGTCGGAAAAATCTGCAACTCGCCGTCGCAGACTAACCAAAAATCAAGACGGCAGTTATCCTGCATTTGCCGATCAACTACGGATAACCGCATTTCGCCAAAGGGGTGGGAATGCACTACCGCGATAATCTCACCTTGACGCTCCGCCCGCACGAAATCGTCAGGGGCAATTTCAAAGTAGTTTTCGGGATCAGCTGCCACATTCTCGCAGGGCAGGAATACCGGCTCATTGGTCTGATACCTCAAAATGACAAAACCGCAGGCTTCATCAGGCACTGCGGTTTGGCAATAGGTGATAATTTGGTGTTTTAGCGGGTCAGGGATTGGCATTTTAATATCCTTTGAAAAAAGAAAAGCCCATCGGGCGTTTAACCGAATGGGCTTGTCTGTTATACTGTGTTTAATGCTCTTTGAGCAGAGGCGGATCTGCTAGACAGTCCGCCAGCTACCACCTGTCGGGCTGTTTTGGGTAGATCCATTTGTTCAACTAACGAATGAGATAAAAACAATGAGACGTATTGTTATGCTTATCATCGTTATTCTACTTTGCCTGTTACTCAAAGGTGACACGGCTGGCTTAACGTAGATTTCGCTGGAAACAGGGGACGATTGCAGTCGTTCCCTGTTTTTTATTTTACGACTAAAACAAAATAAGGTCAAATCTCGGTTTATCAACCCAACTTATTCACCGCAATAAACCCGCCATAGTTGCGGGTATTGTTGCGGAGCTGACAACCGCGCAGACAGCCGGAGCATTTGTCTTTTTTGAGGTCGGTGGTCGGTTGGTCTTTTTCATCGGCGACTGCCGGGCCGTTGTAGCCACACTCCGGCGAGCGATACACCCAACCGCACGTTACTAATATCGTGCGGGGGTTGATGACCGCATTGTCCGTTTCGGTCGGCAGAGCAAGGGTAAAGGTGGCGACTTCTGCCGTCAGGGTGGTCAGTTGCTCAATGATATAGTAGCTGACCCGCTCTTGTTGAGGGTCGGCTTCCCGATTGCCGTCTTTGAAATTGACCGCATCAAGAAAACGGGCATAGACCTGCCGCCGACGAACTACCGCGCCCAATCCTTGATCGAAATTGACCGACAATGCCGTGATAAAGCCGTCAAAATTGCTGACGGTTAAGGTCGGGCGGTTACTTGGACCTTGCCCCGATAATTCAAAGCCTTCCGCTTTGACTAAAAACGGGGTGTAAGGGTTGCCCTGCCACACTATCGGCTGGTTTAATGCGTTGTTGCCGGCATAGAAACGGTAGAGTTCACCCCGATCGCCGTTTTTATCCAACAAGCCCCGAAAATCGACTTCGTATAGCTCAATTAACGCCGTTTGCTCCAGTTTGGCGAGTTCTAACTGAAATTTTGCGGTGATATTGGCTGTCATAATACCTCCTCAAATTCACAACTAAATTGAATATGGGTTCTGCCGACAGTTTTTGTCCATTTCGGGCAGACCACTTTAATCAGTGAGCTTTGATGGCGCTCCCGAAAATAAAAGGCAGTTACCGCCCCGTGAGTTGCAAAAAAGCGGTCTAAAATGACCGCTTGTTGGGAATTGAGGTTGAATGTCAGTGAATATTTTCGCAATAGAGGATTGAGTCCGTCTGCCCGCCGTTGTTGGTAGCCGTCGCCAAACTGATTCACTTTGCGGCGGGGTTCGTTTTCCACCGTAAAACCCGGTTGGGGGCAGAAAGGTAGGTGCTGTAATGTCATTTTCCTCCCCTATTTTGAATTTTTGATCAAATGCAAAAAGTCTTGTAAATCATCTAATACTGGTGGTACTGATTCATTATTACTTTTAGCTATATTGCTTTCTAACTCTGATAATAGTGCTATGACCTTATTTCGTTGTTCTTCTGATAAAACAGCGATAATGATGGTTAAAATCGTTCTATTATTTAAAGAGCGTGCATTAATTGTGTTATTCATAATTTAACCTCTGAATTACATTGCATACCGAGATAACTGACCACCTGTTCTAAAATCCTTCATTTGATTTTGACGATAACGTTGATCAGCAATTTTGTCGATTAACTCGACAGTAATTTGTAGATCATTACCACTTTGTGCTGTATTGACCTCCGCCTGCATTGGCTTCCCATTATTGATCACATTGACACTCACATTTGGCTGTGAACTATACCGACTATTCATACTTGGCACTCTCGGCACGGCGACCCCGCCACCACTGGAAAAGCCCCGTTCACCGTAGTTGAGGTAATTGAGATAATCCAGTCCGAGACGGGCAGTGGCTTCTTTGGTGATCACATATTCACCCCGATGCACAATCCCTGCCGGAGTGTATTTTCCACCGTCTCCGGTATAGCCGCCGGTGGCAAAGCCTTTCATAAACGACATATCAAATCCCATCGCTTTACCTCCGGCTTCAATAGCTTTAAAAATCATCATTTTGATGATCATCTTATTGATATCGCTGATAATGTGTCAATGATCTTCCAAAATTGAACCACAAAGATCCTTTAAAAGTGATCCACTTTTATTATTTCTTAATTACGATGTTTAAATCGATAAGATTCATTACCCGTTTCTAAAATATGGCAATGGTGAATTAA
>NZ_SPPA01000040.1:0-10531 GCF_004569585.1 Muribacter muris
TTACCAAGTGGCATTTAGGAAGAAAATTTATATGGATTTGAGTACATTACAAGCTGATTTGGATGAATGGTTGCTGTATTATAACCATCACCGAACCCATCGAGGAAAAATGTGCTGTGGAAGAACGGCAATGGAAACATTAGTTGATGGAAAACGAATTTGGGCAGAAAAAAATTTAAGCTCAAATTAATCTGACAGACACACATCGTTTTAAACGGGGACTGTCAGATTGAGTTTGATCTTCTACACATAATTCCATTATAAATGAACATATAAATAGGCGGTATTTTCTCTACAAAATGTTGCAATGCTCAAAATTGCTTGAAAGGCATACAAAACTCTAGTAAAATTCGCACCCTTATTAACGAGTGAAATCTTTCGCTCGTCTTTTTATGTCCACAGGGGAGCTGATTTCAGCGTTATCACCCATTTTAGAGGAAAAAACAATGGCAAAAAAAGTACAAGCCTACGTTAAGTTGCAAGTTGCAGCGGGTATGGCGAACCCATCACCACCGGTTGGTCCTGCATTAGGTCAACAAGGTGTGAACATTATGGAATTCTGTAAAGCATTCAATGCGCGTACCGAGAGCTTAGAAAAAGGCTTACCGATTCCGGTTGTTATCACCGTTTACGCAGACCGTTCTTTCACTTTCGTGACCAAAACACCACCGGCAGCTGTTTTACTCAAAAAAGCGGCAGGCATTAAATCCGGTTCAGGTAAACCGAACAAAGATAAAGTCGGTAAAGTAACGTTAGAGCAAATCCGTCAAATCGCTGAAACTAAAGCAGCGGATATGACTGGTGCAACGATCGAAACAAAAATGAAATCAATCGCAGGTACTGCTCGCTCAATGGGCTTAGTGGTGGAGGAATAATACGATGGCTAAATTGACTAAAAAAATGAAAGCAATCAAAGCTGGCGTAGATGCGACCAAAGCCTATGAAATCAACGAAGCAATCGCAGTATTAAAACAGTTCGCAACAGCGAAATTTGTTGAAAGCGTTGATGTGGCTGTAAACTTGGGTATCGACCCGCGTAAATCAGACCAAAACGTACGTGGCGCAACCGTACTTCCACACGGAACAGGTCGTACTGCCCGTGTTGCCGTATTCACACAAGGTGCTAATGCAGAAGCCGCAAAAGCAGCCGGTGCGGATTTAGTCGGTATGGAAGACCTTGCCGAATTAGTCAAAAAAGGTGAAATGAACTTTGACGTAGTTATCGCCTCACCGGATGCAATGCGTGTGGTAGGTCAATTAGGTCAAATCCTTGGTCCACGCGGCTTAATGCCAAACCCGAAAGTCGGTACAGTAACACCAAACGTAGCGGAAGCGGTTAAAAACGCAAAATCCGGTCAGATCCGTTATCGTAACGACAAAAACGGTATCATCCACACCACTATCGGTAAAGTAAACTTCTCTGAAGAACAACTAAAAGACAACCTTAACGCATTATTGGCTGCTTTAACTAAAGCAAAACCAACCACAGCAAAAGGTGTGTTCATCAAGAAAGTCAGCATCTCTACTACAATGGGTGCAGGCGTGGCGGTTGATCAATCAACACTTTAATTTTAATTAGAATATATACTAAAGGCGTAACTAAAAGTTACGCCTTTATTTTTTCACTTTATTCTCCCCTGATAATTTAGGCTAACCCGAAAGGGTTAGCCTTATTTTTTATGAAAAAATGCTACTTATGGAGTAATCGGTTGCTTAGGAGGCTAAAGGAAGAATGTATAAAATGAGCAAAAAAAGAGCAAATGAGAAAATTTTTGTGATGTATGTCACAAATTTTGACTTTTATTAAAAAAAGTCATCAGATTTTAACAAGAGATGCTTAGAATATGCGGCACGCCAAATGGTGTGTCAGTGCTGTAAAAACAGCAGTGAAACCAACCGCTTGTCGAATGGTGGTAAGCAGCAATGTTTGCCGTTTTGGGTACAGCCCTTTTTCATTTTGGAAATTCCTATCTATGCAAAAAATGTCTCTTTCTAAAATCACGGTTGCATTGTCATTATGCTATGCAACGCAGTTCAGTTATGCGGAGATTCAAGCCGCTAACGGTCAGACCCAAGTTGCCCGTCAACAAGGTGTTGAAATAATCAATATTGCGACACCGAGCCAGTCGGGGCTTTCTCATAACCAATATAATAAATTTAATGTCGATAAAGCCGGTGCGGTGTTAAATAACGCACGGCAAAATAGTCAAACACAATTAGCGGGGCAAGTTGCGGCTAACCCGAACTTGAGAAGTCAGGCGGCAACGGTGATCTTAAATGAGGTAGTCAGCCGTAATCCTTCACATATTGCCGGTAAACAAGAAATTGCAGGACAAAGAGCGGACTATGTATTAGCTAATCCGAATGGCATTAGTGTTGACGGTGGCGGTTTTATTAATACGCCGAGAGCATCGTTAGTGGTTGGGAAAGCGACTGTTGAAAGCGGTAAGTTGACTGGCTATCAAGTGGACGGCGAGCAAGGTTTAACGACTAAAGGTAGTATGTCCGGTGCAACGAATGTCGATTTAATTGCTCCGACGGTAAATGTCTCCAGCAATATTCAAGCTAAAGATGGTAATGTTAATATTTTACAAGGTCGTAATAAGATTGAGCGTGCGGATAATGGAGAATTAACCGTTAGTGTATTACCGCAGCAAGAAAAAATATTAGATGGTAAAGTTGCAGGCAGTATTCAAGCGGGTCGTATTCGTATCCACTCAACAGACGATCGTGCTAGTTTAGAGGTGACGGGTAGTAACTTAACTGCGAAGCAAGTTACAGTCACTGGCGGTAATGTGAAATTAAATGGGAAGGTAACTGATAATACGGTTTCTTCTTCTAAAAACATTAATGATAAGGATAAATTTGTCGGTAAAGGAAAATCGCAAAAAGATACGCAACAGTTTACTAAAACCAGCGTAAAAGCAGATTCTGCGATCGTGGTTGCGGCGAATCAGTTGGTATTAGAAGGGGCTGATATTCAAGCTAAAGATGCGATATTGGTTGGCGGTAAAACCCATTTAGGCTCAGTAAAAACGAAAGGCAGAACGGTCTCGACTGAAGAACGCTCTAAAGGGAGTGCCAAAATATGGGAGAACTCATTCGGTACGACTGAAAAAGTGCATCATACAAACATTGTGTCGGATAATCTAAAACTCATCGCAACAGAGGGAAAATTGACAGGCGATGCGTCTAAGATTAATGCTCAAAACCTTGTGTTACACGGTGAACAAGGCATTACGTTCCAAGGGGCAACGGAGCAAAATTTCTACTCTGATAGCTCAGTGTTTAAGAATATTTCGTCAAAACGTAAGACAGGTAAGAGTTTACAGTCTGCGGCCGCTCAGAATTATGTGGCGAGCGAATTGAATGTGAAAGGCGATTTGATTATTTCAAGCGGCTCTGATATTCAGTTTGCCGGTACGATTGGTCGTGTTGACGGCGATTTGGTTATTGCGAACGGCGGTAAACTTCAATTTAAGGCAGAGGAAGTCAAAAATAGCCACAATGTAGATGATAAGGAAAAATATTGGGGCGGTTTAGCAGGATCGAAAACGCTGGTTTCTACCCGTAATGATAGAGAGCAACACGGGGCGGATTTTACGGTAAAAGGGGCGATTTTAGCTGATGCTAAGAAAGGAGTGAATATTTCAGGTAGTCGAGTTATTTCAGGTAAAGATGCCTTAGTTAAAGCGAATGAAGGTAGCTTACGATTAGATTCGGTGGAAAACTTCAGTTCTTATCAAGAGCAAGGTCGAAAAGGAACCATTTTTGATATTACCAAAGAGCGGACTAAGGGATATAAAGTTGTTTATACCCAGCAAGGCTCGGATTTACGTTCTCAATCCAATCTGAGATTAGTGAGCGATAAGAATGTAGATATCATTGGCAGCCGTGTACAAGCGGGTGGTGTTCTCGATATTGTTGCTGGCGGAGATATTAACATTCAAGGCAGTCGAAATCATTTATCCCAAAATCATACCCAATCAGGTATCGGGTTTACCGCTAAAGTTGAAAAACCAACATTATCGCTTGATAAAGAGGGTGTCGCAAAATCTTCCGTTGATCTTCTTGTGAATGTGATTGAAGATAAGGTAAAACGTGATGAGCTTGCCAAAAACCTAGTGAGTAATGTGAAAGATAATTTGAAATTCAAAGGTGAAGCAAGTGCTACTCTCGGTTTTTATAAACATAATAAGTCATTGACGGAGAGTACACATACTGCATCGTCTGTGAGTGGCGGTGAGACAAATTTAGCTGCCAATAATGTGAATGTGGCGGGTAGTAAAGTGTCTGCAACGAACTCTGATTTGAATATCAATGCGAATAACGTCAATACTCAGGCACAGCATAATTCTTCTGATTCCACTAAGAAAAATACGGATGTGGGGATTACCAATACGGTAACTGTGACTGAAAGCGGTATTACGAATAAACTTTCATTCGGTGTTCAACATTCACAAGCCAATAGTTCGACAACTTCCGCACAAGGTAGCCAATTATCTGCTGCAAATAATTTGAATATCAATGCAAATCAAGGTATTAGCCATAGTGGTTCGCAGCTTAATGCGGGACAAAATATATCCGAAAACGCACAAAATGTGAGTCATAAAGCGGAATCTAATACGGAAAGTAATCATAAGAAAAACGTTGATGTCGGTTTAACCTTAACAACTTCCCTTGATAAAAACAAAGTCGTTAATGGTAGCCTTGTATTAGGTGCTTCCGGTGGTCGTGAGCAAAGTTCTGCTACAAATGCACAAAGTACAACGGTAACGGCGGGTAACGATGTGAATGTGAATGCTGCCCATTTAACTGATGTCGGTACACAATACCAAGGTGGGGGCAACGTTAATCTCAACTCACAGTCGCATAATATTCAATCGGCTCAAAACACAAAGCAGAATGATAAATTAAATGCTGGCGTCACTATAGGGGTTAGTGCCAGTACAAAAGATTTTGCGAGTGCAAATGTTGGGGTAAATGCCGGTATTCATTTCCAAAAAGATCAGAGTAATTCAACGACGGCTCACAAAGCAAATGTACAAGGGGAGAATGTCAATATCACCACGGGTACATTAAACAGCCAAGGGGATATTTCGGCAACTCACAATGTGAATATTAAGGCTGATCAGGCAAACTTTACCCAATCGCAAAATACCAGCAGTCATAAAGGCGGTGGTTTTACCCTTAATGTCGGTGTTGGTGCGATAGTGGTGCCGGCAGCAGGGGCTGCGGTGCCATCTGTTGATGTGAATTTCACGGCTAATGGTCATAAAGGCAGCCGTACGGACGCTGTTTCACATAATGTTCAAGGTGGTAACAATGTGGGAATTCACGGTAAAGATAGTGTAAATCTACAAGGCACAAATGTTACGGCGGGCAATAATGCATCTATTACGGGCAATACCGTTGATGTTCAACCGGGTAAAAGCAACGTTAACGATCTGAATGTAAGTGTTGGCGGTGGTGTAAGTGTGGGGGCGAATACTTCAAGCCTTGGCATTAACGGTAATATCAATGTACAACATGAAAACAGTACGACACATCAAGGCGTTTCAATTAACGGGCAGAATGTCAATATTCAGGCTCAAAATGGCGTGAACCTAACTGGTGTTAGCTCAAATAGTACTAATCTTAACCTAGATGGTAGCAAGGGGGATGTTAATCTCAATGCTGCAAAAAATAACGTCAATAAAACGGGTGTCGATGTAGGTTTATCACTAAATGGTGGCATTAGCGATGATAAATGGGTACCTGCGAGCGGTTCTGGCAAATTGAATGTTGATGTTATTCGTAATGAAACCCACACTACTACCGATCTCAATACACAAAATGCCACTATTTCCGGTAATAATGCCCAATTTAACGGCGGTAGTGTGAATGCACCAAACGTTACTAATAATCTCAGTGGTAAAACCACGACTACGTCGGTAACGGATAAAGTGAGTGAAACCAGCGTCAATCTTTCTGCAAACGGTAGCGGTAAGTTTACGCCATATCCGGCAGATAAATGGGCAGAAAGTGCGAAGAAAGATTGGGATAACGGCACTATTGCAGGGGTAAAATCCGATGTAAATGTGAAAGTGGATTCCACTAAAACCGAAACGGTAAAACAAGGTGGTATTAATCCGGCGAAACCGCAAGTAGTGAAAAACAAAGTGGTGAAAACCAATATTGTTTTAACGACCAAGAAGAAAGAGCAATTGCTTAATATGATGAGATTCAAACACTTCGGTCGACACTAGGCTAAAAATGATTTTGCCGAAACCACTGCTTTACAAGCGGTGTGTTTCGGCAAATTTTTTACAAAATGGAATATAAGTTATGCGGCATAATCTTGCAAAATTTGGGTTTTAACCGACCGCTTGTGTCAGGTGAGGCACGAGTTTTTCTGCCATTGTTTGTTGTAAAGCATTAAGCATTGCGTAACGTTTGCGGTACATCGCCCGTTTATTACTTGGGATATCTTCAATAGCTTTGGTTTCAAAGTGTCGCGGTAATTCCCAGTACTTAGCGTGTGTTGCCATACTTTCCGCAAAGATACGATCGTAATCGACCACATACCGTTTACTTTGGATAAAGCGGGATTTATTTTGGTACTTCTGCGGAATCCCCCACAATTTTTGATAGCCGAGCACATTGGTGAGCGCTTTCATTGCTTCCACCATCAAATAAGCCGGTCGTAGCCCGTGGCATTTTTTCGTCAGTAACTTCACCAATTCTTTTGAGCCTTCAAAATTAGGCCCTTGAATGACGGCAATCAGCAATGCGTCCTCAATTTTTCCGAAAGTGAGCAAATAGACCAGTTGATCGGTCTGGTTATACCGTAATTCCAACGACCAATAACCTTCCATTGCCTGTTGCTGATTTAGGTTCAGATACAAGGAAAAATCCGGCACGATTTCGCCCAAATAGTGCGTTTTATGCCAGAGTGTTGGCGGCAAGAAAGTCAGGTTGTCATAAATAGCGTGCAGACGTTGCGATGCGCTAAAACGTTTATCCAAGAAACGATGCACAAGCGGATAACTATAACTCGGATTAGCATTCAATAACTGTGCCAGAGCCGGATTTTGGTTCACACAAGCGGTGAATTGTGTAATCTTTTTTGCATTAAGCATTGCACGCAGCCGATAGCGCAACCGTTTCCAGCGGTAACTTTTTGGGGGACGATCGGGATAAAGTGCGTGCGGATCGGGCCAGTGATACAGATTTTGTGGCATTTTGATTCCCTGCAAATACAGATAGATTGATAAGGTACAAAGAAAAGGCCTATTCCAAGGAATAAGCCTTTTGGGTTATCGCCTTGATTATGCGTAGTACATTTCAAACTCGACCGGATGTGGCGTCATATTCAAACGCTCGACATCTTTACGGCGAATACCGATATAGGCTTCAATGAAGTCTTTGGTAAATACATTGCCTTTGGTTAAGAATTCATAATCCGTTTCCAACGCATTTAACGCTTCTTCTAATGAGCTTGCCACTGCCGGAATATCTTTCAACTCCTCCGGCGGCAGATCATAGAGGTTTTTGTCCATCGCATCGCCCGGATGAATTTTATTGATAACCCCGTCTAAACCTGCCATCAATAATGCGGCAAAGGCAAGATATGGGTTTGCCAATGGATCAGGGAAGCGAGCTTCAACACGGGTTGCTTTCGGGCTGGTAACCGCAGGAATACGGATAGAGGCAGAACGGTTGCTGGCAGAATAAGCCAATAGCACCGGCGCTTCAAAGCCCGGCACTAAGCGTTTATACGAGTTGGTACTTGGATTGGTAAAGGCATTGAGCGCTTTAGCGTGCTTAATTAACCCGCCGATATAGTAAAGTGCCGTTTCGGATAAGCCGGCGTATTTATCGCCCATAAACACGTTTTTGCCGTCTTTGCCAAGGGACATATTACAATGCATACCGGAACCGTTATCGCCCGTAATCGGTTTCGGCATAAAGCAGGCAGTTTTACTGTGTTCTAATGCAACATTTTGAACGACATATTTGTAAATTTGCGTTTCGTCCGCTTTCTTGGTTAGCGTGTTAAAGCGTGTCGCAATTTCATTTTGACCGGCAGTAGCCACTTCGTGGTGGTGAGCTTCAATCACTAAGCCCAACTGCTCCATCACTAAACACATTTCGGAGCGAATATCGTGTGCCGTATCGTTTGGCGCAACCGCACAGTAGCCGCCTTTTTTCAACGGGCGATAGCCTTTGTTGCCGTCTTCATACTTTTTGTTGGTATTCCAAGCCGCTTCAATATCATCGACTTCGTAGCTATTACCGTTCATACCAACGCCGAAACGCACATCATCAAACAGGAAGAACTCCGGTTCAGGCCCGAATAAGACACTGTCGGCAATCCCGGTTGATTTGAGATAGTTTTCCGCACGCATCGCAATAGAACGCGGATCACGATCATAGCTTTGCATTGTGTTTGGATCGTAAATACTACAACGGATAGTGAGAGTCGGAATACGGGAGAACGGATCAACAGCAGCCGTTTCAGGAATCGGCATTAACAACATATCGGCTTTGTTAATGGTACGCCAGCCTTCCACGGAAGAACCGTCAAACATTTTGCCTTCTTCAAACAGCTCTTCCAGATCTTCTTCTACTAAAGAGACCGGCAAAGACACACCGTGTTCTTTACCTTTAATATCGGTAAATTTGAGCAAAACGAATTTGATCTCGTTTTCTCGGATAAGATTTGCAACATTAGCAATCGCAGAGGTATTTGACATAATGGAGTCCTTGAATCAAATGGGAGAATTTGCAGATAATACACGAAATGCGAAAGATACTGAATTTAATCAAATTAGGAAATAGGCAAATCGCACATTTACATAATATTTTAAATTTCGCTTTTATCCGATATTCTTTCATATAAAAATATGAAGGGATTTTGTGTGCATTTATATCTGCTACTTAACTAACTGAATCAACGCAACGCCGCAAATTAAGATGCCTAGCCCAAGTAATTGGATAGGAAGAATGCGTTTTGGTATTGCGCCGAATAAGCCGAATTTATCCACCAGTAAGCTACCGGAAATAAGCCCTAATAAGACTAGAACAATAGCACCACCTGTACCGATCTGGGGCACAAGAATAATGCTACCGAAAATAAACAATGCACCTAGTGTTCCACCAAACCAAATCCACCACGGTTTGCCTTTTCCTATACCGTTTTTAAGCCGATGAAAGCTACGTTCATAAAGCATTACAACAAAAAACAACCCCGTACCGCCCACGAGAAAAGAGATAAACGCCGCTTGAATTGAGGCATTAAGTTCCCGTCCAAGCTCTGCATTGATCGCCGTTTGGCTCGCCATTAACATTCCCGCCCCAATACCAAACAACCGCCAAAACCAAATCGATCTATCCGTTGACATTATTCGATTGCTTTGTTTTAAGTTAGGTAATACAACCGCACAAAACATTCCGGCTAATACTAACCCTACTCCCGCTAGCCGGATTATGCTTAATTCAATATGCGGCGATCCAAACCAGCCAAAACTATCGATCAATATCCCCATTAAGACTTGTCCCAATAATGGGATTATCGCGGTTTGTACGCCGCCTAATTTAGGGAAAAGCAGAATATTGGCAGTTAGGGCAACCATTCCCATTAGGCCGCCAATCCATACCCACCAAGGTGCTTGGTGGATCATTTGCCAATCCGGTATCAAGGTATATCCTTGCCAATTAGCCAACAATGCTAAAAACAGTGTGCCGCCGGAAAACGACACTAAAGAAGATAAAAAAGGTACACCGAGATAGCTGCGTAAACGGGCGTTAATCGCCGTTTGAAAGCTAACTCCCATACCAATGCAGAAACCGATAAGAAGTGTAAACATATCATTTTTCCTTTTAAATAAATACAAGCGGTTACTTTAATGCTCTATTTTACAAAGCCAACCCCGCTATGAGTTGTCTTGGTTCTCACAAATAAAGCCGTTATACTTTCCTCTTTTAGAGGAAGAAAAAATGTCCCAACGCCAAGCTATTTTTGATTATGTGGCACAGCAATATGCCGTTGCTCTCGAATACCTGTGGGCAAAGTTACCGAGCTATGCGGTACTCCGTCATTGCAATAAGAAAGGAAAATGGTTCGCTCTCATTGCCAACGTTTCCAAAACAAAACTTGGCTTAACAGGCGAAGGTACAGCTGATATTTTGAATATAAAATGCGAACCTGACGTAGTCAGCATTCTCCGACAGGATAAAAATGTGTTGCCCGCCTACCATATGAATAAACGGCACTGGCTCACGATCGTACTTGACAGTGATTTTGAATTAGATGAAATATATAAACTGCTAGACTGGAGCTATCGCTTAACCCTTAAATAGCCCCTAAAATAAATGCCCACGAGTGGGCATTCTGATAGATTTAAGTGCTATTACATAGCTACTTGTTTTGAACCTTGTACTTGTACTTCTACACGACGATCCGGTGCTAAACACGCGATTAACGCTTTACGACCTTTCACCGCATCACAAGTGTTGCCTGTTACCGGGTTCGCTTTACCGTAACCTA
>NZ_SPPA01000041.1:0-9978 GCF_004569585.1 Muribacter muris
ATTTCCGTACAACAGACGTAACCGGTACAATCGAATTACCGGAAGGCGTGGAAATGGTAATGCCTGGCGATAACATCAAAATGACAGTAAGCTTAATCCACCCAATCGCAATGGACGAAGGTTTACGCTTCGCTATCCGTGAAGGCGGTCGTACAGTAGGTGCGGGCGTTGTAGCGAAAATCATCAAATAATTGATGAAACCGTTTTAGAAAGAAGGCGTACTTAGGTACGCCTTTTTGCTATATCTATCTTGCCAAGCCTTGCTAAATTTTAGGTTCAACTCACCGCTTGCAACCGCAATTTCTGCAAAATAAACGTTCAAAAAATTCAGGCAGCTCTGCTAAAATACACTATTATCCATTTTTCAACCCAGTTCAAATGACAAAATTAAACATCATCTTTGCCGGCACGCCGGAGTTTGCCGCAACACATTTACAGGCACTGCTCGACTCCGAACACAATGTAGTGGCGGTCTATACTCAGCCGGATAAACCGGCAGGACGAGGTAAAAAATTGCAAACCGGCCCGGTTAAACAACTGGCGGAGCAACATCACATCCCCGTTTACCAACCAAAATCACTGCGTAATCCAGAGGCTCAAGCTGAATTTCAATCACTGAATGCCGATGTGATGGTTGTCGTTGCATACGGTTTAATTTTGCCGATTGAAATCCTGAATACTCCTCGTTTCGGTTGTCTGAATGTACACGGTTCACTGCTGCCCCGCTGGCGTGGTGCTGCGCCGATTCAACGGGCAATCTGGGCGGGAGATAATGAAACTGGCATTACGATTATGCAAATGGACGTTGGATTAGACACCGGCGATATGCTCCACAAGGTTCATACACCGATTGCCGCCGACGAAACCTCCGCCTCCCTCTATGCAAAATTGGCAGCCATCGCACCAAACGCATTATTGGCAGTGTTAGACGGTTTAACAAGCGGTCAGTTTAGCCCTGAAAAACAACGGGAAGATTTGGCAAACTATGCCGAAAAACTCTCTAAGGCAGAGGCAAAGTTAGACTGGCAACTGACCGCCTGCCAGCTTGAACGCAATATTCGTGCCTTTAATCCGGCACCGATTGCCTATCTTACTCTCAACCTCAACGGCACAGAGGAACGGGTTAAGATTTATCAATCAGATGTACTGCCACACCAAAATCGTCCGGCAGGCACGGTGTTATCCGTGGACAAAAGCGGCATTCAGATTGCCACCCAGCAAGGCGTGCTTAATTTAACCCGACTCCAACCGGCTGGTAAAAAGCCGATGACCGTGCAAGATTTTCTCAATGGTCGCAGCGATTGGTTTAAAGTTGGCGAGGTATTAGAATGAAAACGCTCCCGCCACGAGCTGCGGCGGCACAGATTATCTTAGAGGTATTGGATAACGGTAAATCCCTATCCAGCCTGATTCCCGCCGTTCAAGCGGAATTGGACGCAAAAGATCTGCCGCTCGTGCAAGAAATCAGCTTTGGTGTCTGCCGTGTTCTGCCCCGCTTGGAAGCGATTATCCGGCACTTAGTCGCAAAGCCCCTCAAGCATAAAACCCGCTTAGTACATTGCTTACTGCTGGTCGGGCTATATCAATTACTCTATTTGCGAGTGCCGACACACGCAGCCGTCAGCGAAGTGGTGAATGCGACTAAACCGTTGAAACTGGACAGTTTTCGAGGATTGGTCAATGGCGTGTTACGCCGTTTCCTAAGGGAGCAAGAGACCATTCTCGCTAAAATCGATCAACACTGGCAAACATTACACCCTGAGTGGCTGGTGAATAAACTCAAGCACACCTATCCTAACTGGCGTGAGATTATTGAGGCAAATAATCAAAAACCGCCGATGTGGATTCGGGTCAATCCGCAATGTGCTGAAACGGCAGATTATCGTCGGCAATTAGCCGATCTTGCAAAAAACGATCTCGATCCGAGCGCTTGTATGCCGGATTGTGCGATTCGGTTAAATCACCCCGTTGCCGTCCACCAACTTCCACAGTTTGAAGAAGGTTGGGTAACGGTACAGGACGCCCACGCACAGTGGTCGGCAATCTTACTGGGCGCACAAAACGGCGAGCAGATTTTAGATGCCTGCGCCGCCCCCGGCGGTAAAACGACGCATATCTTGGAGCTTGCCCCCCACGCCAATGTCATCGCTTTAGACATTGAGGCTAACCGCTTAAAACGGGTACGGGAAAATCTGCAACGCCTCAAACAAACTGCGACGGTAATTTGCGGCGATGCGAGCCAGCCTGAACAGTGGCTAGAGCAGGATATTATGTTCGACCGCATTTTGCTGGACGCCCCCTGCTCTGCCACCGGCGTTATCCGCCGCCACCCGGATATTAAATGGTTGCGTCAGGAAAGCGACATTGCTGAATTAGCGGCATTGCAGCAACGCATTTTAACGGCACTGTGGCAACGTTTAAAACCCAACGGCACGTTGCTTTATGCCACCTGCTCAATACTGGCGGAAGAAAATAGCGAGCAAATCGCCCGCTTTCTTGCACACACGCCGAACGCCCGCCTTGAGCCGCTACAATTTCACACGGAAACGGTGCAATACAAACAGTTCCTGCCACAACAAGCGGGCGGTGATGGCTTCTTTTATGCAAAATTGAGAAAAGTAGAATGAAAATTATCATTTTAGGGGCAGGGCAAGTCGGCTCAACACTGGCTGAAAGCCTCGCAAACAATGATAACGATATTACTATTATCGACAATGATCAGAATCGCCTTGCGCCATTGCAAAGCAAACACGATTTGCAAGTGATCAAGGGGAACGGCGCTTCACCCCGTATCCTAAGGGAAGCGGGCGCAAGCGATGCGGATTTATTAGTGGCAGTAACCAATAATGATGAGTCCAATATGATCGCCTGCCAAATCGCTTACACCCTGTTCCATATTCCGACCAAAATCGCCCGTATTCGCAATGCGGATTATGTGCGGGAGCGGGATACACTGTTCAATGATAATGTACTACCTATCGACCATATCATCGCGCCCGAACTGTTGGTTACTCAAGAAATCTTACGCTTGATAGACTATCCGGGGACGTTGCAAGTCGCACATTTTGCCGAGGATTTAGTCAGCCTAGTCAGCTTAAAAGCCTACTACGGCGGGCCATTGGTCGGCTACCCGATCTCTGCCTTAGCCGATCATCTGCCGCATATTGAGGCGAGAATTGTCTCGATTTTCCGCCAAGAGAAAAGTTTCGTGCCACAAGGCTCAACCATTATTGAAGCCGGTGATGAAGTCTTTTTCATCTGTGCCACCCAGCATATCAAAGCGGTGATGGCAGAATTACAACGCCTTGAGAAACCGCATAAGCGTGTGATGATCGTGGGCGGCGGCAATATCGGCACAGCATTGGCAAAAGCCTTGGAAGAAAAATGCAGTGTGAAGCTGATTGAACGCCACCCCGTTCGGGCGGAAAAACTCGCCGAGAAACTCGCTAAGACCTTAGTACTGTGCGGCGATGCCTCCGACCAAGAATTACTGTTTGAAGAACATATCGAAAATATTGATCTGTTTTTAGCCCTCACCAGTGATGATGAGGCAAATATTATGTCCGCCTTGCTGGCAAAACGGCTTGGTGCTAAAAAAGCGATTGTGTTGGTACAACGAATGGCCTATTTGCACCTTATTCAAGGCGGGACGATTGATATTGCCCTTTCGCCACAACAAGCCACGATTTCTGCCCTCTCCAGCCACGTACGAAAAGGGGATATTGTCAAAGTCGCTTCATTCAAGCAGGGGCTAATGGAAGGGATTGAAGCGGTGGCACACGGTGATGAAAATTCATCTAAAGTCGTCGGTCGAAAAATCAGCGAGCTAAAATTACCGCAAGGAACAGTGATCGGGGCGATTGTCCGCAATGAGCAAGTGATCATCGCCCATAAATCTACGCTAATCCAAGCGCAAGATCGGATCATTGTCTTTATCAACGACACCAAGCAAACCGCCGAAGTGGAAAAACTATTCCAAGTTGGTGCATTCTTTTTATAGCCAAATAAAAAGCCTTGAATTATCAAGGCTTTATCATTATTTAATTTCAATCACTTTCTTTGAGCTAAATTCCAAACGTTTTGCGCCATTTACCACGCTAATCTCCGCATTTGGATCGGCAATCACCGCTCTTGCCTGCTCCGGTATTTTATCGAACGGCAAATTAATATTCACCGTGATTTTTGACTTGGCTTTCAATGCAGGATCAAAATTCAGCGGAAAATCCTGTGCAAACAAAATCTGCTGATTATGAGAGTACCCGCCAATCCAATGCACCGCCTTAATCCGCTGCTTACTCTTATTCTCCAGCTCATAAGTTGCCACAAATACCGGATTACCTGCCTCATCGTTGGTTATACTACGTCCGACTAAGCGAATACCAAATGCCTTGTTGAACTGCTTTAACGCTTGATCCGATTTGGTCGATTTTTTCGCCGCTGCCGCTTTGCTATTTTCCGCTTTCTTAGTATTGGTTTCCGCATAAGCGTTACCTGTGCCAAAAGCAACTAACAGTGAAATAGCAGCAATATGTTTCAATAATTTCATTCTTATCCTTCCGTTAATTAAAAAACAGCAAAATCATATAATTTCACTGCGCGATATACAAGCACAGTTTGATACAATGCTCAAATATATTCATATTTCCTTTTTATGAGTCCTAAAATGCAAATTTGTTTCAAAAATTTTCACGGATCCGACCGCTTGTTAGATCTCAGCCGCCCTCAAATAATGGGGATTTTAAATTTTACCCCCGACTCTTTCTCTGACTCCGGTCAATTCTTCAGTTTAGATAAAGCCCTGCGCCAAGTCGAAAAAATGCTGACGGAAGGGGCAAGCATCATTGATATTGGCGGTGAATCGACCCGCCCGAACGCCGAACCGGTCAGCCTTGAGCAAGAGCTGGATCGGGTTGTTCCCCTCGTTGAAGCCGTTCACCAACAATTTGACTGCTTTATCTCTGTCGATACCTCCAAAGCGGTGGTAATGCAGGAAGCCTCCCAAGCCGGCGCAGACATTATCAACGATATTCGAGCCTTACAAGAACCAAATGCCCTTGAAACTGCCGCCAGACTCAAACTGCCTGTATGTTTAATGCATATGCAAGGCTCTCCCCAAACAATGCAGCAACAGCCAGAATATGATGATGTGGTGGAAGAAGTGGCTGATTTTCTTAATCAAAGAATTTTCGCGTGCCTAAATCACGGGATCGAAAAATCCCATATCTTACTTGATGTCGGCTTTGGCTTTGGTAAAACGGTACAACACAACTACCAGCTCTTAAAACACCTCAAGGTATTCGCCCAGTCGGGCTATCCTATACTGGCTGGGCTTTCCCGCAAATCAATGATAGGGCATATTCTGAATAAACCCGTTGAACAACGCGTTATCGGCAGCGTCGCCGGCGCACTCATTGCTATACAAAACGGCGCTAATATTATCCGTGTTCACGATGTGGGCGAAACTGCCGATATGCTTAAAATTTGGCAGGCTACGCAAGAAAGCGACCTATAACATTACAACAAGCGGGCAGTTTAATCGTAGAATTTGCAAATAGATTTGCTAAAAATCCTAAACCATCACCCGCTTGTAAAAAGAAAATGATAAAAAATAAGGCTAACCCTTTCGGGTTAGCCTTTTCATTATAGATTAGCGATTGATTACCACTGATAGCCTACGCCAACAGAGCCACCGAGGTCACCACGGGTATTTGCATTACCTTGTACTTTCAAGATAAGTTTACCGTTGTCGCTTGCACGGGAGTAACCCACTGCCACTGCGCTTTGACCTTTGAAGGTACCTGCTGATGCTGCCACCATTGATTTACCCGGAATGTAAACTTGCGGTAAGCCTGCCGCTGCGTTCGCACCTGCAATACCGCCACGGAGATCTTTATCCATCTTGTTCATTCGGTTGTTGATGTTGCCTACCGCACCTTTCAACTGGCTAACATTGACTGCATCAGTATCTGCCGTACCCGGCGCAACATTAGTGATTTTCGCTGGAGAGCCGTCTGCTTTCGCTACTTTCACATCACCGTTTGTATCACCACCCACGATTGGGCCTTTATCGCCACCTACTTGGACAGTATCAAATACCGGTTTAGCTGATGTCGCAATTGCAATATCCTTGCCGGAACGAGTAATCACTACGTTTTTACCTGCATTGATATTCACTTTGCTACCTGGGTTCACACGAGTAGGTGTTGTATCGCCGATTACTTCACCGCCGACACCTACTGAGTTGAGATCCCAGCCTGAACCATTAATTGCATTCGCAACGTCTTCTACAGTTGCAAGTGGTTTAGCACCGTTTGCATTATTGAATTCAGCTTTACCTGTTGTTGGGTTCGCATACACCTTACCAGCTGCGTCATTTGCAATATGAGTTGCATCAACTTTCACTGTGATATTGCGTGTACCGTTAGCATCTGTTGAACCTGTCACACTGACAGCACCTTCACCTTTGAAGTCCACTTTATTAGCGTTCTTCACAGTATCAACATAACCATTTTCAGTCGCACTCACAATCCAGCCCATATTTTGTAGGTCACGAACTGTCGCTGCTGAATCCGGTTTTGTTGCATTCGTTAAGTCAACTAACTTATCGTTGCCTGCCGGTTTTGATACAGGGTTCGTTGCAACGTCTGTTGTATTCAACGTTGAACCTACACCGGTGATTTGAGTCGGTTTGCCTGCTGTCGTGATATTCAACGCATTGTCAGGCTGTACTGCATTATTAGTTGCAGGTGTCGCTTTATCTGCATTGAAATCGACTTTCGGATTCACAACCGTTGTGGTTGAACCGTCTGGGTTATTAATTACTGTATCCGGTTTACCTACTGTCAATGTGCCTGTCTTCGTGCTATTGACTTCGATATCATTAGATAAGCCATAAGTAATATTATGACCATCTTGAGTGATCTCTAGGTTCTTCGCTGCAGTAAAGTTGACTTTATCACCAGCTCTTACTGCTTCTCCATTTTCATTCGGTTTAGAAGTAATGAGATCATTTGTCTTAGCAGTGCTGACTTTATGGAATACATTGTTGATTGTATTCACAATATCGCCAACAGTTGCAACTTTATCACCGTCTTTATTGGTATAGCTGCCATCTTCATTTTTCGTTAATGGGTTGCCGTTTTTGTCCTCATAAGTAATAGTAGGTGCTGCTTTACCTGCATTGTCGCCTGTCTGATTAACGGTTGAGCTACCTGTATCCACATCGAAGGTTACATTAAAGGTATCCGGCTCACCGTTTTCACCTTTCACTAAGGTTACATTCGCTGTTGTACCTTTACCGTCAACATAGTTCACACTATCGCCTGGGTTTACAATCGCATCTTCGCCAGTAACCGGGTTACCGTCTTTATCTTTCGCGTTCGTTTTCCAACCAGTGTTGTTGATTGTATTAGTAATATCACCTACTGTTGCAACTTTGTTTGCATCACCTTTCTCTACAACATCCGCAGGATCAACTTTATCACCGTCTTTATTGGTATAACTACCATCTTCATTTTTCGTTAATGGGTTACCCTGCTTATCTTCATACGTTGTTGGCGTAGTTGGCTTAGCTTTACCATCTTCTGCTTTAGACGTACCTTCTTTAACTTCAACAGTATAGACAGTTGTATTATTAGTGTCCGGAGGAGTTACGGTAACATCAATATTACCAACGCCTTTAACATCGACATTAGCAGAATCGCCTTTATCACCTTTATCCCCCTTCTCGCCTTTTTCACCGTTAAGACCGTCTTTTCCGTCCTTACCGTCTTTACCATCTTTCACGGTAGTCGTGGTTGTTGTACCGTTACCGTCGGTCACTGTGATAGTGTGCGTGCCGTCACCGTTATCGGTTACGTTAGCTTCAGCATTCTTACCGTCTTCACCTTTGTCACCCTTCTCACCTTTTTCACCGTCTTTCACGGTTGTGGTGGTGGTATTGCCGTTACCGTCTTTGACTGTGATAGTGTGCGTGCCGTCACCGTTATCGGTTACGTTAGCTTCGGCATTCTTACCGTCTTCACCTTTATCCCCCTTCTCACCTTTTTCACCGTCTTTCACTATAGCGGTAGAAGTGGTGCCGTTACCGTCTACGATAGTAATAGTATGAGTACCGTTAGGGTTGGTAGTTACATTAGCTTGAGCGTTTTTACCATCTTGGCCATCTTTAACCGCTTTAGCATCAAAGGTATAAGTTACATTACCATCAGCGCCAACAGTTTGATTAATTGTTAAGCCTTCACCTGCATTGAAATTAACCGCTTTTCCTGGGTTAATTAATGTATTTTTTGCGGTTACTCCTTTTTTTAAATTACCGCCTGCATTCGTATTCCAACCTTGTTGTTCTAGACGAGACGCCACTAAATAAAGTTGCGAGCCATTGATTGCATCGGTTGAGTTTGCGCTAATACGACCGGCACCAACATTAACAATACGGCGTTCAGAACCAGCAGTACCAACACTTACATAATTACCTGGATTATCAAATGTATTACCCGCAAAATTTGAAGCTGAATATGTATAGCTACCTACTTTTGCATCAGGCGCAACTGTAATTGCACTGGAGGCTGCCGAGTTGTTTCCTAAAATAACAGAGCCGTTTGTTTCAACAGTAATGTTATTACCCATTACATAAGTATCAATACCGGATACATTATTATTCGAACCTACCGCCCCTGAGCGAGCGCCGGTAATTTTATTATCCACACCTACGGCAAGGCCTTTTTCAGCATTTGTCACATTACTTCTCGCACCGATAACCGTGCTATCTTTAGCATTGGTAATATTGGCTTCACGGCCTACTGCAGTACTGTTTGTGGAATTCTTAACCGTAGCCGTTCTCCCCACAGCAATAGAGCTGTTCGACTGCTCCTGAACAGAAGCCTTAGAACCCAATGCCAAACCATAATTGGAGTTGGTAACATTAGATTGATAACCTACCGATATACCAGTTAAAGAGTTAGTTACATTAGCTATAGCACCTAGTGCTGTGGCCCCATTACTATTTTCAGCGTGAGAATTTGAACCATAGATCGATGCAGAAGTAGAATTCAATACTCTCGCAGTCGTACCAGCTACCGCTGTTGAGTACTTACTCTTCTCACCACCGGATTCAGAACCTTGAGCATCATTACCACTGACTACTCTTGAGTTATAACCAATCGAGAGTGTACCTTCACCCTCCGCTCTTGAAGCGGAACCCATAGCATAAGAATAGTTATTTAGCGCTTTTGATTCAAAACCAAACGCTGTACTTTGATTTCCTTTAGCCTCGTTTCTTGTCCCTACAGCGAATGAATTGCTACCTGTAGCCTTATTACCAAGACCAATCGCCACACTGGTGTTACTAGCAGAACTGTCACGACCAATCGCAACAGTATCATCTGTAAGTGCTGATGCATTTGGACCAATGGCAACCGATCTTGCCCCTAGAGCTTTAGAGCCATTACCAAGGGCGATAGCACCAGCCTTGGAAGCGTTAGCCTGAAAGCCGAGCGCACTTGAGTTATCGCCAGTCGCTTTTGCCTGAGCACCAATTGCAGTTGCAAAACTACCAGATGTTGTCGCTTCATTACCAATTGCAACATCTTGAGTACCTGGAGCTTTCGCTCCCCAACCAATTGCAATAGCACTCGAACCACCGGCTGGAGCATTACCACTATTATAAGAAAAGCCATCACCAATGGAGATAGCTGCTAATGCTGGGCCACCAATTACCGTTACCCCTGCTACGACTAGCGATACAGATAAAATTGAAATCCTATTTGTTGATGAAGATTTCGTTTTTCCTTTTGACTTATTTAATTCTGAAACAGCCACCCAAGACTGCGTTGCATGATTCCAAATTACTTTAAAAATTTTATTCACTCTTAAATCCTTAAATTATTATTTGCCATTGAAAGGCACAAAGTCGGGGTATTATATAAATTGATTTTGAAAATACAACCCAAGTCAAATTTGTAAAACCCCGAACACCCT
>NZ_SPPA01000042.1:0-9261 GCF_004569585.1 Muribacter muris
ACCACAATAATCAGCCTCTGAACTGATTTTAGATTTTAGGAACACAGTTAGGAACACAATGATTTTTTACAACAAATAAAACTATTATAAATCAAAAACTTACTTATTTAGATCTAGTCCAGCCGGTGCACCAATCCACACACTCACAAAATCCCATATTTCCCGATCAAACACGCTATTTCATTGAAAATAAAGTGATTTTCCTGTTTTTATTTTTAGAAAAATACTAAAAAAGCGTCCCCTTTGCGATCTAAACCGATCTCGTATATCATTGAATTGCACCAAAAACGCACCTTTATTTGCACCACACGCACAGGGGATTTTTATGGCGACTTTCACCAAACGGGCCAACGGCTGGCGAGCGCAAGTCAGACGCAAAGGCATCAGCAAATCGGCAACCTTTCGCACCAAAGCCGAAGCCACTGCTTGGGCACACCAGCTTGAAATGGAAATCAATGCCGGCACTTACAACAACACCCCCGACCTGCCTTTTTCTTATGTGATTGAAAAATACCTTACCGAAATCACCCCGAAGAAGCGCAGTGCCCGACACGAAATGCTACGTCTCACCCGCTTACTTGAAATGCCGATAGCCAAAGTCTCTCTACAAGATCTCACGGAAAAACACTTCCAACAATGGCGAGATCAACGCCTTGCCGAAGTCAGCCCCGCTAGCGTCCACCGAGAATGGTCTACCCTCGGCAATATGCTTAATATCGCCCAACACGAATGGAAATTGATTGGCACCAACTACCTCAAAGGCATTCGCAAACCGGAAACACCCAAGCCCCGCAGCCGCCGTTACACCACGGGCGAAATCAACAACCTGATTTACGCCTCCGGTTTTTCGTGGAACAAA
Organism: Muribacter muris; assembly: GCF_004569585.1. Lineage (NCBI taxonomy): Bacteria > Pseudomonadati > Pseudomonadota > Gammaproteobacteria > Pasteurellales > Pasteurellaceae > Muribacter > Muribacter muris. The sequence continues at coordinate 860 of NZ_SPPA01000042.1, forward strand.
CCGCCGGAAACCGCCACCGCACGGGTCGGCATTGCGATTTTATTTGCGATTGAAACTGCAATGCGAGCCGGCGAAATCGTCAATCTGACGTGGGAACATATTCACACTGAACGCCGCATTGCGCACCTGCCTCAAACCAAAAACGGCTACGCACGAGATGTCCCGCTTTCAACCACTGCCCTCAAATTGCTTGAAAAACTTGAGGAAGTCGCAGACGGCGAAAGTGTCTTTCAGCTCACCTCTAGCAATTTAGATGCGCTCTTTCGTAAGCTCAAAAAACGGGTAATGTTGGACGATTTACATTTTCACGACACACGTCGGGAAGCCCTTACACGGCTCGCAAAAAAATTATCGGTAATGGAATTGGCAAAAATGAGCGGGCATAGGGATTTATCTATTCTGCAAAATACCTACTATGCCCCTGATATGTCAGAAGTGGCGAATAAATTAGACTAATTAAAACGAGGCTTTTTTCTTACGGTACTTTAACGCAAACTGCACTACCTCACCGGATACATACAGATTTTTACTGTTGCCGCCGGTACGGGATAACGTATCTACCTGTGCAGGAAAACGCGGATCCACCACAATCCACCGCCGTGCGTGTTCGGTACTAACCTTAAAATAATCCGCAATCTGCTGATTACCCCATAACTCTCGGCTATGCTCCGATAACTGCTGCGCTTTGAGTAGAGTTTCCACCGCACATAATTTTGCAAAAAGTTGCTCATTACTGACCGCTTGTTGTAACTGTGTCATCTCAATTTCCCCTAATGCCAAAACCCTTTTCGGCTGATTTGTACCTCATTGCCGTCAAAGGAAATGTAATCATCGCCTAACAATTTCACTTCACCGCCGTTTATCAGGCTAAAAATGTGATGTTTTTCAAACAAATCAGGGTTAATTCCCCGCCATTTCATCGCTATTTTCAACCGTTCGACTCTCGGCTGATGTTGATACATAAAATTGTCTAATCTTTCAACAGTGTCATTCTCTGAACCCTTGCTATTCATAGGGTTACAGTTACTGACACAAGTCCAAGCGGGGCGTTGCCCCGTTTCTTGTGCCTCGCTACGCGAGGCATTTGTTACCCCTTTCGGCTTTAATTTGGCGACCCACGTTTTAAAACGGGTCTTGATCCAATCACCTAACGGGTTTAGGTTATTTCTAACCCCAACAATCCGTTTACCTACTTCACCATAGCTATTCACCTCAGTTTCTTCATAGGCTAATTTCACCAACCACTCACTGCGTAACGCACCACCGCCACCTTGTTTATCAAGGTAGAACGCATAATCGCTGAGGTCAGCCCCAATACGCACCGTCTCCACCATCTGATCAGTGCATTGTCCTTTCATCAAACGGCGTAGCTCACGCCACACCCCGATAGAACTCACTCCATAAAACTGAAACTGACGAATGCCCCAACAGCTCGCCCACGCTCGCACACGGCTGGCATTATCTTTAAACGACAATCCCTCGACTTCATCGGAGCAGTAATCTAATGCCGCTTTACCACCCAAATTCTTGGAAATATATTTCACAATATAGGCAGTCGCCGAACCTTTCGCCTTATCACATTTTTCCACTTTGCAACGATGTTCTTTCGCACCGCGCTCATCGCCGTCTTGCTCCAACGCTTTTTTACGGAACAACTCGCTAACTTCATCAACGTGTTCTTTAGCAACATACATCAACAAATGCCAATGGGGCGTGCCATCGTGATGCGGTTCTGCCACTCGCATACCATAGAATTTAATTGCCCGTTTTTTCAGTAACGCACGATATTGCCCCCATACTTTATTTAAGTAGCTTTGTGTCTTTTTCGGGCTTGCACCGTTCCATTTTGGGTTTTGTCCGCCTTTTTCCAATTGAGCGTGATAGGCACTGGGGGCGGTCAAGGTTAAAAATAACGCCTCGTGTTCGTTTTCCTCCGCCCACACTTCCAAGCCGTTTAAGCAATTCATCATCTCGTGATGTCGCACAGACGGATTTGCAGACGAGCGTTTGTACATTTCCAACAGCTCGACCTGCTCCTCTTCATCGTCCACATTGTGCAAGATCATCTGATTTAAAAAATCAAAATTTTTCTTACGTTGAGCCTTCCACGCCCTAAATCCATTGTCAGAAATATAGGCGGCAACACCTTTGCGGACTTCACCACAGGCAATCGCTAAATGCTCGACCATCTGCCGTTGTGCTTTCTGTAACGCTTTCAACCAATATTTTTCACAGCCGATTTTATTTAACCCGATCACCATTGATTTGGTATTCGGGCTAAAGTCATCATCACCGTCCTGCTCGGAAAAGGTGGCCCAATAGGGCAACGGCAGACCAATTGTTTCACACAGCACACCACAACGGCGGTATAAGGTTTCGATAAGATCATTACCCTCATCTTCACTTAATACCCTGCCTTGCGCTAACGTGGCTTGCTCTGTGAAAAAATCGGTTTGGTATTTAGAAAAAATAGTGGCAAGGTGATCGGCAATCACTTTTAATTTTGCCTCGGTCATCAAATAGAACGGCAACCTATGCTTTTCATTGCATTTTTCACGCTCACGCTCGACATCATCAAATGCCCCAACGACAGTACGATAATGCTCATCACGGTATTGCATACCCTGTTCTAACGCCCATTCCCATTTCTCCGCCAGCGACATACTCAGCCATTGCAGATCAAACTGATACTGGGCAAACACCTTGCCTAACCGCTTTTCCAATAACTCACGCAAAAAGGTATTGGCGTGGCGTAATTGCTTTTGTCCGCATTGAAAGCTAATCGACCCGTCATCTTCAACGGAATGATATTCCCGCAAAAACAGCTTGCGAAAATGCTCCCGCTGGCGCAGGCTCGGTAAACCGCGGATCAACTGCTCGACAAACTCATAACCGCTTTTGCCGACCAACTCAAACAGCTCTAACTGCGCCGCTGTTGCCCGCGCGTCCTGTAACTGTGGTTTCGCCTGCACCGCAAGCGGTCGGTTTTGGGCAAAATGGTGCAAACGCTCGGCATCCACTTCTGCCGAACGTTTTTCATAATCCCAACCTTGCGAACCGCTCGGTTGCCCGAATAAATCCTGCATTACCACGTCTCACCCGCATATTGTGAGCAATGGGATTGAATGCTATGTACCACCGATTGAATAGATTGGTTGATTTCAATCAAAGTCGTTTCATCATCACCGGAAAAAACCGCTAAATCGACCAACGCCTCTGCCAACTCCGCAAAACTGCGATAATTTCCCCCAATCTGCACAGCCTGTTGCTCGTCCACCACTTGCAAAATCTTGAAACCGAACACCGCATCACGCCGAATTTCAAACTGCTCCGTGCCGTCTGCACTGAATAAAATTTTACGGTTCATTCTTCCCCCTAACGTTGTGTAATCGTCTGTTTAATGTTGATCGTGATTGGCTCACTGCTCATATCAAAGGCTTTCAGTTGATGTAAAAGTGATTTTTCAAGGTCTGCTACAAAATTTTTCACGACTTGCTCAACCAACGGTTCACTATTTGTCCTCGGTAAAATAACCGTCTCTTTAATCACCCTAATCCGGCTCATTCAACCCCCTAAGCTCTGCGATACGCTGGTGGTAACGCAACATATTCTTAAACGCAACCAACCGATAAGTCCGGTAGTAGCACTGCAACCAAAGCTCCCGATGAAACTCGGCAATTTGCAAACTGTTCATTGCTGCTCCTTGATTAAATTTCGCCATAACCGACGTAAGCGGTACATCAAGCCCTTATCCATTTCGGAATAAGCGTGAATATCCGCAATCGCCTGTGCAATGGCACGTTTTTGTAAAACCGAATAACTTTCAAGGGGCAATTCCTCGCTGATTTGCGCCACTTTCAACACAAATCGGCGATGCTCCGGCGTGTAACGATTCCACCGCTCCCGAAGAAACAGCCAAGCCTGACGGCTATCCGGCACATATTTCGCTTGATAATTTGCCGTCATCTGATTGAGCATTTTGCTCGTCCACGCCGCTACATCTGCCATACAGCCCCCCGAATTTAAGGATTGCCCTTAGTATTCAAAATTTGCAAAATCCGCTGCCAAACCGACCGCGTGTTTGCCTGCTGTTGCTCGGCGGCCAACGCCCGATGTTGCTCGATTAAACGGTTTACCTTGATTTCTAATTGCTGCAATAAATCGTGGGTGTTTTCCAAGTCTAAGCACACTACCTCCCGTTGCCCTTCCAACTGGCTGACCCGATTTTCCAAAAAGTACAAATTCACACGGCGTTTTTTCAATTTACGCCAGCGTTGATTAAGTTGTTTACGTCCCATTTTTACCTCACGTTTGTTGATAAAATCCCCAAATTGCTAAATTTAGGGTGTAAAAAGCCACCGCCTGCTAAAACGGTTATTTTTTCGTCTTTAGATTAAAACTTACTGCTCGGTTGGTATTTCTAACTGGTCGGGATTGACCTCTCGGAACGGCTTATCATATAAAAGGGCTTCTGGTCGCTCGGTATAGGTCGGAGTACTTAAACTGACTATCTCCGACATCACCCTCTGCTGTGCAAAACATTTGGTGCAGAAACAGTGGCTAGTAACCGTATTTTCCGCCTTATAGGATGTCCGCACATTCAAATGCGGGCTACCGCAGTTTTTGCATTTAATATGAATGTTCGCCATTATTCCCCCTGCTCAAGTGAGACTTTTTCAATGAAATTCTGCAACGCTTTGTGGTATGCTTGCCCCAACGCATACACCGCAAACATCTCTAAGGAGAGCGCCGATGACGACTGAGCAAAACACCCAAACAGATACTGATTTAGCTGATTTACCGCTTTCTCAACGCCTGCAACGGCTGGAAGATGCACTATCTGCTCTACAACAGCGGGAACTGGCTGATTACTACTTCCAAACTGCTGAACGAATACTGATAAGAGCGATTTTTGAAAATTGCTCTTCGTTAGATCGAGATAATGCCCTAAAAGACTTTCGCCAAATGATTGCCCTAACTGCCGAACAACAGCAGGATTCGGCACTTCAACAGGCGGCAGCCGATGTGGAAGCCCTTCTGTTTCCAACCCGCTCTTAATTTCCCCTTGCCCTGCACACGCAGGGCATTTTTGATTTTGCTCTCGCATACTCCCCCCTACTCCGACAGCCCTAGGGCTTTGCGGATTAACACTCGACCTAACGCTGCTTTTGTTGCTAACCCTAAACGCTCACGCTCTTTCTCGAAAGCCTCCCCTTCTTCAACATTTAATGTCATATGAAACGCCACAGACACCTCACGAGTAGGACGGATTTTTCTTCCTGATTTGTGAGCAAGATCACTTTTTGCCATCTAGACACCCCTTGTATTTATTGCTATCGTTAGCTCATTTTCTAAAAACGATCCATTTTGATCGGTTTTATTTTGTTTGAGATTATTTTATTGCACAATAGTGCAACTTGCAATAGGAAATATTGAATAATGTTGCAATTTTCTGATTTTTTGAAAAATGAGCGTATTCGTCTAGGTTTTACCCAAGAAGAAATGGCTAATGCTTGTGGAATTTCTAAGCGGACTTACAACCATTATGAAAAAGGAGAAAGAGCTGCTAATTCAGATTTTCTTCTTTCCTTTGCTCGAATTGGTGGTGATATCAATTATTTATTTACAGGAGAACGTTCTAAAGAACAACTAGATGCTCTAGAACGAGTTGCTTTACTTGCTTTTAATAAATTAAAAGAGGAAGGACAAAAAACAAGTGCTATTACATATATGACGATGTTGGAAGCTGGGCTAGTAAAAGGTGATTTCAACTCACTTTGGGAATCCAAAAGTGCTGAAGTGATCCAAACCGCAAGCGGAAATGGGCAGAATAATAATCAAGTCTTTCACGGTGATGCCGTAGGCACTGTGATTGGTATAAATAAATCTAAATCTTAGTTAAAAGGAAATTGCCAATGAAAAAGTTACTCACACTTTCAATATTGGGCTTACTTCTAGTCGGTTGTGATGATGAAACCACACAACAAACTACATCAAGCGATCAAACTCAAACAGTAACTGTTGAAGAACCTAAAATTCAAGCAGCCCAACCTGAAAGTGTGATTGAGAATATTGCATTTACAAAAAATGAAAAAGGCACTGTTATTTTTAATAATGTGCCTGATATGTTCGTTGCATTTTCGTCATATGATAAAGAAGATAATAATATTAAAGTTATTTCTGAAAACCCATTACATATTCAGCTAAACCCTAATATTTTTAAATTAGAAGATGATAAAGATACAGTTCAAATGATTGAACAAGAATTTATCTCTGCTATTTATAAAATATTTACTCATACTAATATTAATGAGTTCATATTAGAAATGTTGCCGGTAGATATAAAAACCGAAAAACCACTACATAAAAAATTTAATCGCAAAATTAAAATTACACGAGAAAGGGCATTAACTGTATTACAAAACTTCAGTCCTGCTAAATCGTTTGATCAACTTGTTAATTTCAATGAACAAGAAAAATATAACATTATCGGTTTATCCCCTTCTAAATTAGCAAGTAAATTTAATAATAACAAATATAGTGATTTTATTTTCAAAGCATTAAGCACAGGTAAAATAGATATACCTAAACAAGAAGTGATTATTCCGCTAAACATTGATATGAAAATTATCCAAGAACGATTAGCAATGGCTGACATAATCACCTCTATTGAACCCCGTGATTTAACAAACGGCAAAAAAGCCTACGATATTAAATTAAGTAAAATTGTAATGATTGAGGGCATAGGAAACAGTCAAAATAATGTAGAGTCCTTATCCTTACAATTCGGAATGGTCAGTGAACCTAAAATTATTATAGATACTGTTGCAGGTTTTGGAGTAAGTAGCTTCGTTATGCCAAACCCAGATAAAACATTTAAAGAAATCAATAAAATGGTTGAAAAAGCTGGGAAACAGATGAAGAAAAAAGACATCGTAGAAATTACGAGCAATGTTGGTGATATTACTCTTCAATTAAAAGTCTTCAAAAATATGGGCGGGTTAAGCTATTTAACTTTTAAAAAAGTCGAATGGAAACCGGTCGATTTTAGCGTGGAGGAATAAAATGAAAAAACTACTTACTTTACTCAGCCTAACGCTTTTTGCCTTTCCGGCAATGGCAGATGATTTGGACACAAACCGTGAAAAAGTAAAACAAATCTTTTTAAGCGATGAAGAACCGAAGGTTAAAGACGCAGTTTGGACATCAGACTTTGTATTTAAAGTCGGGGTAAAAGATGACGGTACAAAGCGAGACGGCTACGCCCAATACGTTTGCCTTGTATTAGCCGAAAACGGCTTTACAGGGAAAGACGTTTTAGTCCGTGTAATTGATATTGATAAATTCCGTAAAACCAGTGAATGGATCAATCTCGGCACGGCAAAATGCCAGTAAGTCAGAATGAAAAAATACTTTACCCTAATTATATCCGGTCTATTTGCGGGGTCGGCTTGGGCATATAGTTGTGATACGCCCGCCCCTTATTGCAAAGCGATGGCATCGTGCGAGCAAGCACGCTTTTACCTTAATCAGTGCGGCGTACACCGTCTAGACCGAGATAATGACGGTATCCCCTGCGAAAATGTCTGTGGGAAATCGGGTAAGAAAACCAAATCGGCTAAAACAACAAAATCAAAAGTAAGTAAAACCTATACCAAGAAAAAACGTTCCGGTTCAAAACGGGTAAAACGAAGATAGACAACTAAACACAACAACCACGGAGGTCTATTATGGGTGATGTAAATAACCAAATAATTAAAGGATCAGTTACTGAAGTCAATGGGATAAAAATTGAAAAAGCCTACTTTAATCATAATGAACCTAATGAAGAAAATATCCGCTCTAAATATTTAAAAGAAATTTTGTACTATCGCCACCACTGCCGTGAATTACATATTATTCTATGTAGATATACAAAGGAAGTCTTTAAGATTAAGGGTTCATTTAAATTTACGGATTTATCTACTGAACAACTAGAGAAGGTATATCAATTCAGCCTTCCTCTTAGAAAAGTTATCTTTGTATATCGGTCTAAGATGGAAGATAAACCATACAAATTAGCATTTCGCATTGCGTATGCCATACATAAATTAAAACGTTTATTTATAAAATAGTAGTAGCAGACTCTGTGAGTTATGCTTGATTATAAAATATTTATACTATCCTTTATTTATATTGAATATAACAATTACGAGGTTAATTAACATTATGAGTATTCCAAATACTGAATTTGAAAAAGAACATAATAAACTTAGAAAAGACTCTAATATTAGTTGGGGCTGTACTAGATAACTAGAATAAATTCTGCTTTACTAATTGTTTTAAAATGGAAAATTGAACTTTTATTTCACTGTGGTTAAAACGCCATTCACATTCCTTCAAATACAGTTCAAAATGCTCTT
>NZ_SPPA01000043.1:0-8221 GCF_004569585.1 Muribacter muris
TTTAACCAACTCATCACCTTTAACGACAAGGCTCAACACCAGTGGCACTATAAATATGACGGCTTGGGCAGACGGATTGAGAAGTACAGCGAGCGGGACAACACAACGACCAAATATATTTGGGACGGCGACCAACTTGCCCTTACGCAGACATTCAAACGAGACAAACTGATTCACCAACGCCACAGCGTATTTCACGGCTGGGAACTGTTGGCACAGCAGGACAGTTACCAAGATAAACAGACCACCCACTACGCCGTCAGCCAACCGAACGGTAAGATTTTAGGGCTATTTACCCCCGAAGGTGAATTGACGTGGAAAGCGGAAAAACGCACCCTTTGGGGAATTTGTTTTGATTGGTATCAGTTTAAATACCCGAACCCGCTTGACCCGGAGATGTTATTTGCGGGGCAGTGGCTAGATAGTGAGAGCGGGTTAGCCTATAACCGCTTCCGTTATTACGACCCGGAAACGGGGAATTACCTGTGTTTAGATCCGATTGGGTTAAGTGGTGGGGAAACGCCTTATGCCTATGTACATAACCCGTGGGATTGGTTAGATCCTCTAGGTCTGGCAAGATGTCATGGATTACCTTCAACAAGAAAAGCCGGGGGAACAGGTAAAAATTATGATCCTTTGAATGGGCAAGGATTGTATATATTAAGAGATCCTATTACCAACCAAATTAAATATGTCGGACGGGGAGATGCTCCTGCTAGAGGGATTGCACATAAACAATCTCATGATAAAGGTCATTTAGTACAAGAAATAATAGCTAAAAATAACCTAACAAAAGCTGAAGCAAAATATTTAGAGCAAAGGTTAATAGATCACTTTGGTGGAGCAAAATCAACCAATCCATCGACAAATCTAATGAATAAAATACGTTCTTATTCAAAATTTAATCCAAATTCAGGGACATATTCTGTTGCTGGGGATTCAACAAAATGGGGAGATGAAATCTTCTCAGATATATTAAATGGACTAAAATAATGAAAAAAAACAAATTTGAAATTAAAGAGGGCGATATCTTCTTTATAGAAGATATTAAATATGGTAAAAAAATTTTTCCTTTTAATAATGCCCATAGAATAGGAAAAATAGTTTATATATCTAATGTATTTAAAAATATGATCGGGTTTATTCCTTCTAAAGATACTTACGATTCCATTTCTAGTTATAATAGTCAATTGATAGAGTTTATACCATATGTGATATATACTGCTGATTCAGAGATAAAAAAAGGGGGGTGGCCTATTTTAGATTATAAAGAAGTTACTAAAAATGAAACTTTACTAACTAAAAGAAGAGTTGCTAATACTATAATGATTAAAGATCAAGAATTAAGAATATGTACAGAGGATGATTACAATAAATATAAAAATCAAGGGATAGCTGGATTCGGTGCTGTCCATTATTTATTAACCAATTTAGATAAGGTTATTAATTCTAAATAATAGATTCTTTTTATCATTTTAAGATCTATTTAACTAATAGAAAATAGTCTTTATGGTGTTTTAAAATTCATCTTATGTTTTGTAAATTATTAAGCGAATTTAACGGATTGTTATAATATTTAAAATCATATTGGCTCTTTAAAAATAATATTATCAATACGATAAAGTCGGTCGGCTGACGGAACTTACCACCCTCCAATGGGCATACCCCGACCCGCAGACGAAAATCCGGCATATCACCACCGAGACAGAGGGCAAAACCGCCACCCTAACCACCACTTACCGTTACAATCGGGTCGGTGAGTTGGTACAACTGGATTTGCCTGCCGAACAGAGCGGGAAAAGTGAAACAAGCGGTCAGATACCGCAGCTTTTTTGCGATTACGATGCCAACGGCAATGAAATTGCCCGTTACGCCCCGCAGGGTTTTCAGCTGCGTCAGCAGTATGATGCGATGGATAACCTTGTTCGCCAGCGGGCAGGGAATGAGCCGAAACACTTTTTCGACAAACACGCATTGCAAGCCACGGGTATTGATGCCCCGACTTTCGCCAAACTTGACCGGCATTACGGCTATGATTTTGCGCAGAACACGATAAAAAGCCACGAGCGGGAGGAACGGCTTGACTTCACCCTCAACCGCAACGGGCAAATCACCGAAGTGATTGAAAACCAACGCTTAAGGGAAAGCTACCGTTATGATGAAAACGGCTATCTTACCCAACGGCATATCGGGTTGGCACGTTACGGGCAGTTGCACGACCCGTTGCAAACGGACTACGACAAACAGCCGCAAATTGTTCAAAATACGGATATTTACCAAAAAGGCAACCGACTGAACCGCTTGTCGGACACGATTTACCGCTATGACGAAGCCGGACGGGTGATTAGTCGCACCAAACACCCGAACCAACGCCACGAACGGCACGAAACCTTTGTGTGGAACGGGTTTAACCAACTCATCACCTTTAACGACAAGGCCCAACATCAATGGCACTATAAATATGACGGCTTAGGAAGACGGATTGAGAAGTACAGCGAGCGGGACAACACAACGACCAAATATATTTGGGACGGCGACCAACTTGCCCTTACGCAGACATTCAAACGAGACAAACTGATTCACCAACGCCACAGCGTATTTCACGGCTGGGAACTGTTGGCACAGCAGGACAGTTACCAAGATAAACAGACCACCCACTACGCCGTCAGCCAACCGAACGGTAAGATTTTAGGGCTATTTACCCCCGAAGGTGAATTGACGTGGAAAGCGGAAAAACGCACCCTTTGGGGAATTTGTTTTGATTGGTATCAGTTCAAATACCCGAACCCGCTTGACCCGGAGATGTTATTTGCGGGGCAGTGGCTAGACCAAGAATCAGGATTGGCTTATAACCGCTTCCGTTATTACGACCCTGAAACGGGGAATTACCTGTGTTTAGATCCGATTGGGTTAAATGGCGGGGAAACGCCTTATTCCTATGTACATAACCCGTGGGATTGGGTGGATTTATTTGGGCTGGCAGGGTGTAAACCAAAAATATCGCCGGAACAATTCCAAGCGTATAAAAAACTTAAAGATTTAGGACTTTCTACAAAAGATGCAGCAAAATATTCAAAAGGATTTGATAGTTTTTCCCAGTTTAAGCGTGTTGTTGGAGGGGCAGGAAAAGGGAATGCTTGGCATCATATTGTTGAACAAACACCGAGTAACTTAACTAAATTTGGAGCAAATAAAATTCATAATATAAATAATTTAATTAAACTTCCTCATGGAAAAGGAACAATTCACTCTCAAATATCTGGTTTCTATTCGTCTAAAGCACCATTTACTCAAGGAAAAACTGTTAGAAAATGGATATCACCACAGACATTTGATGAGCAATTTAAATTTGGTGTAGAACAACTTAAAAGATTAGGATGGAATTTTTAATGAACAGTAATAAATTAGATAGAATGATTCGATTATTCTGCGAGAATGCTGATATTTATGGGAATTATATTTTAGAAGGTTCCTCAACAAAAGCGAATAAAGCATACCAAAAAATTGTAGTCGCCAAAGACTACATTATTTCCTTAAATAAATTGGATATTCTCGCTCAATTCTTGGATTCTAGTTCAATATCCATAAAAATTTGGGCTTCTAGATATCTTTTATTCAGTACTGCTTTCTCCAAACAATCTCAATATATTCTTCAGTCTATTTCAGAAAATGAGAAAAGTTTACTAGGTACAATAGCTGAACAAACCTTAAAAGAGTGGGAAAAAGGATATTTAACATTAGAATACTAAAAATATGACGGCTTGAGAAATATAGCGAGTGGGACAATACGACGACCAAATATATTTGGGACGGCGACCAACTTGCCCTTACGCAGACATTCAAGCAAGGCAAACTGATTCACCAACGGCACAGCGTATTTCACGGCTGGGAACTGTTGGCACAGCAGGACAGTTACCAAGATAAACAGACCACCCACTACGCCGTCAGCCAACTGAACGGCAAGATTTTAGGGCTGTTTACCCCCGAAGGCGAACTGGCGTGGAAAGCAGAAAAACGCACCCTTTGGGGAATTTGTTTTGATTGGTATCAGTTCAAATACCCGAACCCGCTTGACCCGGAGATGTTATTTGCGGGGCAGTGGCTAGACCAAGAATCAGGATTAGCTTATAACCGCTTCCGTTATTACGACCCGGAAACGGGGAATTACCTGTGCTTAGATCCGATTGGGCTAGCGGGTGGGGAAACGCCTTATGCCTATGTACATAACCCGTGGGATTGGGTGGATCTTTTGGGGTTGAGTTCCTGTAAGAAAAACGCTGATATATTAAGACAAAATATGCTAAGGGAAGGAATAACCTTTCAAAAAGGTGATGCTGCAGCTCATATTGTAGCTTCAACAGGAAGTAAGGGACATTGGCAGGCAGCAGCACGCTCTAGAGAATTATTAGCACAATATAGAGTTAATATTAATGATGCTGCTAATGGAATTCCTTTAGGGCACCCAACACCGCATAATATAACTCATACACGAGCATTCCATGAAATGGTAAATAGTAGATTAAATAATGTTGTTAAATCTTTACCTAAAGCCGGAGCTCGAAGAATTAGATCTGCATTAAGAAAAGAGTTAAGAAATATTGGTAGTGAAGTATTAAAATCACTGAAGTAAGGAAAATACAGATGAATAATTCAGAATTTGATATATTAGTTAATGAAATTAATATTGCGGTTACATATTCAGTAAAAGAATTGTTTAATAATCATACAAATGAAGATTTTTACTATATTTCATTAATAACTTCTGGTGAGGCTCATTTGCCTATATTATCAGCCTGGTCTTATCAAAAGCTGCATAAATTGTCAAATTATGATGATCAAGAAGCTCACTTTATTAAATGGTCTTATGCTGATTCACCTTACACAATGTATAAAAATAAATTTTTTCATAATGTAGAAAAAATTTTGGAATCTCGTGATATTAAAAATATGAATGAAAGAGATTTAAATAGTGAATTTGATTTTAGAATAAATGCTATGGTTGATGCCATGCATCAAGCTGATATGAATGGAGTTTTCGGTCTTGGTGAATCCAGATTAAATTTGCTAATTAATGTTGAAGTAATGCCTCCAGATATAACAAATGTAATCCGTGCAAAAAAATTAAATCCTAAAAACTCTAAAATATTGCCAAGATGGATAGAAGAGGCTGGCGAAGAATACTAGGAAAATATTGATTTGAGATGAATTTAAAAGAATCGTTTTAAATTACACCATATTTACTATTATTATAGAAAGACTATCAAACGATATATTTCTCAATGAAATTTGCAAATTTCTAATAAATACTGACCGCTTGTTATAATATTTAAAATCATATTGTCTCTTTAAAAATAATATTATCAATACGATAAAGTCGGTCGGCTGACGGAACTTACCACCCTCCAATGGGCATACCCCGACCCGCAGACGAAAATCCGGCATATTATCACCGAGACAGAGGGCAAAACCGCCACCCTAACCACCACTTACCGTTACAATCGGGTCGGTGAGTTGGTACAACTGGATTTGCCTGCCGAACAGAGCGGGAAAAGTGAAACAAGCGGTCAGATACCGCAGCTTTTTTGCGATTACGATGCCAACGGCAATGAAATTGCCCGTTACGCCCCGCAGGGTTTTCAGTTGCGTCAGCAGTATGATGCAATGGATAACCTTATCCGACAACGGGCAGGGAATGAGCCGAAACACTTTTTCGACAAACACGCATTGCAAGCCACGGGCATTGATGCCCCGACCTTCGCCAAACTCGACCGGCATTATGGCTATGATTTGGCACAAAACACGATAAAAAGCCACGAGCGGGAGGAACGGCTTGACTTCACCCTCAACCGCAACGGGCAAATCACCGAAGTGATTGACAATCACACTCTGCGGGAAAGCTACCGTTATGACGAAAACGGCTATTTAGCCCAACGGCATATCGGGCTGGCACGTTACGGGCAGTTGCACGACCCGTTGCAAACGGACTACGACAAACAGCCGCAAATTGTTCAAAATACCGATATTTACCAAAAAGGCAACCGACTGAACCGCTTGTCGGACACGGTTTACCGCTATGACGAAGCCGGGCGGGTGATTAGTCGCACCAAACACCCAAACCAACGCCACGAGAGGCACGAAACCTTTGTGTGGAACGGGTTTAACCAACTCATCACCTTTAACGACAAGGCCCAACACCAGTGGCACTATAAATATGACGGCTTGGGCAGACGGATTGAGAAGTACAACGAGCGGGACAACACAACGACCAAATATATTTGGGACGGCGACCAACTTGCCCTTACGCAGACATTCAAGCAAGACAAACTGATTTACCAACGGCACAGCGTATTTCACGGCCGGGAACTGTTGGCACAACAGGACAGTTACCAAGATAAGCACACCACCCACTACGCCGTCAGCCAGCCGAACGGCAAGATTTTAGGGCTATTTACCCCCGAAGGCGAACTGGCGTGGAAAGCGGAAAAACGCACGCTTTGGGGAATTTGTTTTGATTGGTATCAGTTCAAATACCCCAATCTGCTTGACCCGGAGATGTTATTTACGGGGCAGTGGTTGGATAGTGAGAGCGGGTTAGCCTATAACCGCTTCCGTTATTACGACCCGGAAACGGGGAATTATCTGTGTTTAGATCCGATTGGATTAAGTGGTGGGGAAACGCCTTATGCCTATGTACATAACCCGTGGGATTGGGTGGATCTTTTTGGATTATTAAAGGAGTTTGGTATTGCACCATATGCGAGCATTTTACATAAGAATGATGGATTCGATGCTCACGAGTTGTTACAAAATTCTTGGTTAGAGCAGAATGGTTTTGTTAAACAGAGAGGTCGGGGGTTATCTAGAAGAAATCCTGCGATTGCAATTAAGAATGATCCTTTACATAAAGCTATAAATAACTTACAACGCAAATACGGATTATATGATCAATCTAAGTTAAAAAATCAGTCTGCATTATCTAATATTAATAAAAATGCAGCAATTACTAGACGAGCAATTACTGAAGATTTAGTTGGAAGAGGTATTGATAGAAAAACTGCTAAATCTCTTGCTAATAAGCATGTAAGCGAGCTTAGAAAACAAACAATAGACTTCGCTAAAGCAAACAACATTATTTCTTGTAGAGGATAAAATTATGGGAAAAGAGTATTATAGTGATATTGTAGAATATAATAATCAATATTGGGGGCGTATAGGTGGTAATATTCCTGAACTATTAATTTCATCAGTTAGTAGGGATTTCTACTTTTATGCAACATTACCACATCCAAATAAGGAGGGAATAATGTTTTCTATTTTTACTCCTAAGTGTTTTGATATGATGAATTCTAATAATATTTATCCTAATTGTTCTATAAAAGTTATAGTACATGAATTTAGTATAGAGAGTTCAAATCAAGACTTTTCTAATCCTAGTCTATCTAGAATGTCTATAAGTGATTATAAAGAATTAGAAAAAGAATACTATTTAATTAGAGAAATAAATCAGGAAAATTTTAATAATTCAGATGGAGAGTTTGATGAGCTAGAAGAACCATACCATTCAATTGTTATAGGAAGAGAAGCAATTTTAATCCAAAATGATGAAATGTATGCAAAAAAACTTATCCAAGATGGTTATAAGTTTTTTATGCAAATTGATGAATCGGGAATGCCAAATAGTTTAATTAAAAAAGATTATATTTTTGGGTATGGTGCATTATATTTATATTCTCGCTCTAATAATGAAGAAATTATTGCTGGCTTTTGGCAAAATTAGGCTCTAAGTTTATAAAAAGACTGGAAGTTCTATTATAAACATAGGAAAATAATTAAAACGACAAGCGGTGATTTTATCAATGAAATTTATAAATTTCTAATAAAAACCGACCGCTTGTTATGATGTTTGTTCTTTAAAAATACTAGTTTCAGTACGACCTGCTCATTGAAAAACGGGACGGCGAAGGGCACGCTTGGCAGTATGAATACGATAAAGACAGCCTAAAACTCACCGCCGTAATTAACCCGAAAGGGGAACGTTATCAGTATCGCTATAATGCGGACGACCAAATCGACACGGAAACGGATTTCTCCGGTGTACAGTGGCATTACGGTTATGATGACAACGGCAATTTGGCGACCCTCACCAACAGCTTGGGGGAAACCAATCATTACGCCTATAACGCCAATCAGCAGCTTACCCAAATCAGTACGGAAGCGGGAG
>NZ_SPPA01000044.1:0-7960 GCF_004569585.1 Muribacter muris
TTACCAAGTGGCATTTAGGAAGAAAATTTATATGGATTTGAGTACATTACAAGCTGATTTGGATGAATGGTTGCTGTATTATAACCATCACCGAACCCATCGAGGAAAAATGTGCTGTGGAAGAACGCCAATGGAAACATTAGTTGATGGAAAACGAATTTGGGCAGAAAAAAATTTAAGCTCAAATTAATCTGACAGACACACATCGTTTTAAACGGGGACTGGTCAGATTGAGTTTGATCTTCTACACTTAATTTACAAATTTGTGTGATAAAAAATGCCCCAATTCGTTGGGGCATTTTTTTGTTTAAATTATAAGGCTTTTAAAATATCATCAACCCGTTCTTTTGCATCGCCAAAGAGCATTTGCGTATTTTCTTTGAAGAATAGCGGGTTTTGTACGCCGGCGTAGCCGACCGCCATTGAACGTTTGAAGACGATAACGTTTGCCGCTTTCCACACTTCCAATACCGGCATTCCGGCAATTGGGCTGTTTGGATCGTCCATTGCCGCCGGATTGACGGTATCATTCGCGCCAATAACTAGCACAACGTCCGTTTCAGCAAAGTCATCATTGATTTCGTCCATTTCAAGCACCACATCGTAAGGCACTTTAGCTTCCGCTAATAACACGTTCATATGGCCCGGTAAACGCCCTGCCACAGGGTGAATCCCGAAACGAACATTGACACCACGTTCACGCAGTTTTTGCGTAATTTCCGCAACCGGATACTGTGCTTGTGCCACTGCCATTCCATAGCCGGGAGTGATGATGACCGAACCGGCATTTTTCAACATTTCCGCCACTTCTTCTGCGGTGGTTTCACGGTGTTCGCCCTGTTCTTCTTTGGAAGACGTAACCACGTCGTTACCAAAGCCGCCGGCAATGACGCTGATAAATGAACGGTTCATTGCTTTACACATAATGTAAGAGAGGATTGCGCCCGATGAACCGACTAACGCACCGGTTACGATCAATAAGTCATTGCTGAGCATAAAGCCTGCCGCCGCCGCCGCCCAACCGGAGTAAGAGTTGAGCATAGACACGACTACCGGCATATCCGCCCCGCCGATTGAAGCAACTAAATGCCAGCCGAATGCGAGAGCGATTGCCGTCATCAATAGCACAGGGAAAATATTTTCCGGACTATTTAAGAACACCACCATTAACAACGCGGAAACGACTAAAGCCGCAAGGTTTAATTTATGGCGGTGCGGTAACATTAACGCTTTTGAGTTGATGATGCCACGCAATTTGCCGAAAGCAACGATTGAACCGGTAAAGGTTACTGCCCCGATAAAGATACCTAAAAAGACTTCAACATTGTGGATATTTTGTAGCACAGGATCTGCTTCGTGGCTTAAACCGTAGCTGTTAAAGCCGACCAACACTGCCGCTAAACCGACAAAGCTGTGTAGGATCGCCACTAATTCCGGCATTTCGGTCATTTCGACTTTTAAGGCTTGGCGAATACCGATTGCACCGCCGATCGCCATTGCGATTAAGATCCAAATTGTGCCTTTGGATTCCGGCCCAAAAATGGTTGCAACGAGGGCGATTGTCATACCGACAATACCGTACCAGCAGCCCGCTTTGGCGGTTTCGTGCTTAGAAAGCCCCGCAAGGCTCATAATAAAGAGCAATGCTGCGATAATATATGCAGCTTGAACTAAACCTTCAGACATTGCTTTCTCCTTAACCTTTTCTGAACATTGCAAGCATACGTTGGGTAACTTTAAAGCCACCGAAAATATTGATACTTGCGACTAAAATAGCAATAAATGCGAGGATACTGATAAAGAACCCGCCTTGAGCGATTTGCAGTAATGCCCCGACAATAATAATGCCCGAAATTGCATTGGTTACCGCCATTAACGGTGTGTGCAGAGCGTGGCTCACGTTCCATACCACATAGTAGCCGACTACACAAGCCAGTACGAACACGGTAAAGTGTGATAAAAACGCCGCAGGGGCAACGGAAGCAATCCAAAGGAAAGCCAGTCCCGCTAATGCCATTGCACCGTATTTCACACGGGGATCAGTCGGTTTTTCTTCTTTTTTAGCAACCGGTTTGGCATCGGCTTTCTGCTGTGGCTGAGCGGATACTTGAATTGGCGGTGCCGGCCAAGTGATTTCACCGTCACGAATGACAGTAACGCCACGCAATACCACATCGTCAAAATCAATTTGGATATTCCCGTCTTTCTCTTTGCAGAGAAGTTTGAGTAAATTGACTAAGTTTGTGCCGTAAAGCTGAGAGGACTGGGTTGGTAAGCGGCTTGGTAAATCGGTGTAACCGATGATTTTGACTTGATTGTCGGTAACGACCACTTTGCCCGCTTGGGTTAATTCGCAGTTGCCGCCGGTGGCTGCCGCTAAATCGACAATCACACTGCCCGGTTTCATTGACTCCACCATCTCTTTGGTAATCAAACGTGGCGCAGGTTTGCCCGGAATTAACGCAGTGGTGATAATAATATCAACCTCTTTCGCTTGCTCGGCATAAAGAGCAAGGGCGCGGCGGTTAAATTCTTCCGACATCACTTTAGCATAACCGTCGCCGCTGCCGCCTTCTTCTTTGAAATCAATTTCAAGGAAACTTGCCCCCATACTTTCGACTTGCTCTTTGACTTCCGGACGGGAGTCGAAGGATCTCACAATCGCACCAAGACTATTTGCCGCGCCGATTGCCGCCAAACCGGCAACACCTGCGCCGATTACCAATACTTTTGCCGGCGGGACTTTACCTGCTGCGGTAATTTGACCGGTAAAGAAGCTGCCAAATTCGTGAGCGGCTTCCACTACCGCACGGTAGCCGGCAATATTTGCCATTGAACTGAGTGCATCAAGAGATTGCGCACGGGAGATGCGAGGTACGGCATCCATTGCCAGTACATTAATTTTTTTTGCGGCTAATTTTGCCATTAACTCCGGATTTTGTGCCGGCCAAATGAAGCTGACGAGCGTTGCACCCTCTTTAATTAAGGCAATTTCTTCATCGGTTGGGGCATTGATTTTAAAAATAATATCCGCATTCCAAACGGCAGTGGCATTCCCCACCGTTGCGCCGGCTTCAGCAAAGGCTGCATCTTCAAAACTGGCTTTAAATCCGGCATCGCGTTCAACGATCACATTAAAGCCTAGTTTGAGGATTTGCTGAACGGTCTTCGGCGTTGCCGCCACACGACTTTCATTGTCCAGCAGCTCTCTTGGTACACCAATAAGCATAAAGACTCCTGTATGATTTTAAAATGAAATAGTGAAACTGTTTTCGTGAAAAAACAGGCATAAATGTACCATTTATTTTTGTGATTGGGAAAAATTTTTCTAATCCATTATCTAAAAGGGATAAATTGCAGAATTGTACTGTCCAAACCAGTATTCCGATAAAAAATTACATTAATTATTGGAGTTAGCAAGGCTTTTTTGCTATATTGACACACAATTTTCCCCTTTTCTCGCCAAGGGGTTTCTTTTTTGAATACAACGCAAAATTAACGGATCCCACTATGTTTAAAAAATTTCTTGGATTATTTTCAAACGATCTTTCTATTGATTTAGGTACGGCAAACACCCTGATTTATGTTAAAGGGCAAGGCATCGTATTAGATGAGCCTTCGGTGGTTGCGGTTCGCCAAGATCGTATTGGGTCGTTAAAAAGTATCGCAGCGGTCGGCACTAATGCAAAATCAATGCTCGGCAAAACCCCAAAAAGTATTTTGGCGATTCGTCCGATGAAAGACGGCGTAATCGCCGATTTCTATGTAACGGAAAAAATGTTACAGCACTTTATCAAGCAGGTGCACAGCAACAACTTTATGCGCCCAAGCCCGCGCGTATTAGTGTGCGTACCGGCAGGAGCAACCCAAGTCGAGCGTAAAGCGATTAAAGAATCGGCAATCGGTGCAGGTGCGCGCGAGGTTTATTTAATTGAAGAACCGATGGCGGCAGCAATCGGTGCGGGATTACCGGTTACCGAAGCGGCGGGGTCAATGGTGATCGACATCGGCGGTGGGACAACCGAAGTGGCGGTATTATCCTTAAACGGCATCGTTCACTCATCTTCAGTGCGGATCGGGGGGGATAAATTTGACGAAGCGATTATCGCTTATGTCCGCCGTCATTATGGTTCGGCGATCGGGGAAACCACGGCAGAGCGTGTCAAAAAAGAGATCGCCACCGCTTGTATCCAATTAGATGATAAAACCAAAGAGCCGCTAGAAGGCGAAGTAAAAACAATGGAAGTACACGGTCATAATCTGGCGGAAGGTGCGCCGAGAACTTTTGAACTAAACTCAAAAGAAGTGCTGGAAGCGATTGAACAGCCATTAACAGGCATTGTAGAAGCGGTAAAAGGCGTATTGGAACAATGCCCGCCGGAATTAGCTGCCGATATTTTCGAGCGTGGAATGGTTTTAACCGGTGGTGGTGCGTTACTGAAAAACCTTGATGTATTGCTCTCAAGAGCGACAGGTGTACCGGTGATTGTGGCTGAAGATCCGCTTACGTGTGTGGCGCGTGGTGGCGGTAAAGCGTTAGAGATGATTGACACCCACGGCGGCGATCTGTTTAGTGATGATAACTAATTGAATATTGTGATAAATTAGTGAATTGGTAGGGACGCATTGCGTCCCTCTGTTTAACGGTAAGCCCAGTTTTAACCCGATGTGCTTACCCTATGCAAGCGGTCAGCAATACGCCATAATTTGCAAAGCACATTTTGGTCATTCTCATCAACGAAATAAACAATGAAGCCCATTTTTGCCAAAGCGCCTTCCCTTGGCGTGAGACTTTTCTTTGCGGTGAGCATCTCTATCGCCTTTATTTTATTGGACGGTCGCAGCAATGCAATGATCCAAATGCGGAATATGCTCGAAACCGCCGTCAGCGGTTTATACTATTTTGCTAATGCGCCCCGCACGGTGTTAGATAGCGTTAGCAATAACTTCATTGATAGCCAAAAATTACAGCTTGAAAACCAAGCCTTAAAAGAGCAGCTACGGGAAAAAAACGCCGATTTGTTACTGCTTGAGCAGCTCAAGGTAGAAAACCAACGCCTGCGTTTGCTGCTTAGCTCCCCCCTACGTCAAGACGAATATAAAAAAGTGGCGGAAGTATTAACCGCCGAAATGGACGCTTACCGTCAACAAATTATTGTCAATCAAGGTCGCAAAGACGGCGCATTTGTCGGGCAGCCGATTATTGATGAAAAGGGCGTAGTCGGGCAGATTATTTCTGTCGGCGAAACCAGCAGCCGGGTGTTACTGCTGACGGACGTTACTCACGCCGTTCCGGTACAAATTTTACGCAACGATGTGCGGGCGATTGCTAACGGTACGGGCAATAATGATGAATTGATTTTAGATAATCTACCTCGAACGGTGGACATTAAAACCGGCGATATTTTGGTTACTTCCGGCTTGGGCGGACGTTTTCCGGAGGGCTATCCGGTTGCCGTGGTCGAAATGGTGCATAATGACGGCTCAAACCATTTTGCCAAAGCTATTGCTCGCCCGTTGGCATCTTTAGAGCGGCTGCGTTATTTATTACTATTGTGGCCGACAGCGGAAGAAATGCATAAAACCCAGCGGCTTTCTCCGCAAGATGTGCGTGATGTGGTGGAAGAACGCCGCCGAAATTTACACCCGCTCTCTCGGCTTAAAAATGCGAAAAAGATGAAAATCGGTAATAACGAAGAACCGAAAAACGAACCGCTTGAACCGGAAGAACTGCTTGAAAATCCGGCAACTGCACCGGAGGCAGAGAGCGAGATTAACCACAGTACAGATCAAGGGGCAGAATAATGAGAGAAAATGCGCTGTTTCAAATTCTGGTATTGGTGCTGATTTTTATTGTGGCGTTTGTATTGGAAATTATGCCGTGGCCGGCGGGATTTCAAGGGCTGCGTCCAACTTGGGTAGTGTTGGTGTTGATTTATTGGGCATTGGCACTGCCGAATAAAATCAGTGTGGGGACAGCATTTATCGCCGGTATTATTTGGGATCTGATTTTAGGTTCCATTCTAGGCGTTCACGCTTTGGTCTTGTCGATTGCGATCTATTTTGTGGCGAAATATCACCTGATTTTGCGTAATCTTTCCCTATGGTTGCAAGGGGTGCTAGTGATTGCCTATATTGCCGTGATCCGTTTTTTGATCCTTTTTGTCGAACTGGTTTTACATGGTGCCGTGTTTAACCAACAAGAGCTACTAGGGGCGGTCATTAGCGGGGTTTTATGGCCTTGGATCTTCCTGTTAATGAGACAAATCCGCCGAGGGCTACACTTACGCTAATGAACAGTTTAAGCCTTGATTTTTCAGCCGATTTTCGTCCGCTTTCTGCCAGAATGCGCCCTCGCAGTTTGGCGGAATATGTCGGGCAGGAACATTTACTCGGACAAGGCAAACCCCTTCGCCGTGCGATAGAAGCAGGGTATAGCCACTCAATGATTTTCTGGGGGCCGCCCGGTACGGGTAAAACCACCTTGGCAGAGATTATTGCGAGCAGTCTTGATGCCGAAGTGATTAAACTGTCTGCGGTAACCAGTGGTATTAAAGAGATCCGAGAAGCGATTGAACAAGCCAAACTGCACCGTCAAACCGGACGGCGAACGTTGCTGTTTGTGGACGAGGTACATCGCTTCAACAAAAGCCAGCAAGATGCGTTTTTGCCGCATATTGAAGACGGCACGATTGTGTTTATTGGCGCAACCACCGAAAACCCTTCCTTTGAACTGAATAACGCTTTGCTCTCTAGAGCGAGAATTTACATTCTCAAACCGCTGCAAGCGGTCGAAATTCGCCAAATTTTGCAAAATGCCCTTACAGACAAAGAGCGGGGGCTAGGCAATGAGAAAATAGTGATCCAAGATAATGTACTGGATCTGCTGGCGGATTATGTTAATGGTGATGGCCGTTTTGCGCTAAATTGCTTGGAATTGATGAGCGATATGGCGGAAGCACTGCCACAAGGCAAATTATTGGATAAAAACCTGCTGGTAGAAGTGCTGGGGGAACGCCAAGCCCGTTTTGATAAAGGCGGTGATCGCTTTTACGATCTGATTTCCGCCCTGCACAAATCGGTGCGGGGATCATCACCGGACGGCGCACTCTATTGGTACGCCCGTATTTTGACCGCCGGCGGCGATCCCCTGTATGTCGCCCGCCGCTTATTAGCGATTGCTTCCGAAGATATTGGCAATGCCGACCCCCGAGCAATGCAAATTG
This sequence comes from Muribacter muris, assembly GCF_004569585.1. NCBI lineage: Bacteria > Pseudomonadati > Pseudomonadota > Gammaproteobacteria > Pasteurellales > Pasteurellaceae > Muribacter > Muribacter muris. Next base: position 7,227 of record NZ_SPPA01000044.1, read on the forward strand.
CGTTGGCTGCATGGGACTGCTACACTCGAGTGGGCGCTTACGAAGGTGAGAGAGCAATTGCGCAAGCGGTGATTTACCTTGCTGTTGCCCCGAAAAGCAATGCTGTTTATACCGCCTTTAATGCTGCCAAACAGCTCGCTGCTGAAGAAAAAGATTATGACGTACCGCCTCATTTACGCAATGCACCGACCGCATTGATGAAATCCCTCGGCTTTGGCGAAAGCTACCGCTATGCGCACGATGAAGCCCACGCTTACGCCGCCGGAGAGAATTATTTCCCGCCTGAATTAAAACAGACCCAATTCTATTTCCCGACAGACAGAGGAATGGAAAAACAGATCAGAGAAAAACTCGACTGGCTTAAACATTTAGATGCTGCTAGTGAACAAAAACGCTATAAATAAAATCGCCGATTTAAAATTTGATTGAGCAAAAAAACAGAAGTAAAATAAAATTTGTTCAATTAACCTAAAAAGGAAAATTATGTGTAGAAGATCAAACTCAATCTGACAGTCCCCGTTTAAAACGATGTGTGTCTGTCAGATTAATTTGAGCTTAAATTTTTTTCTGCCCAAATTCGTTTTCCATCAACTAATGTTTCCATTGGCGTTCTTCCACAGCACATTTTTCCTCGATGGGTTCGGTGATGGTTATAATACAGCAACCATTCATCCAAATCAGCTTGTAATGTACTCAAATCCATATAAATTTTCTTCCTAAATGCCACTTGGTAA